>DATBLU010000184.1:0-7962 GCA_036555205.1 Candidatus Deferrimicrobiaceae bacterium | reverse complement strand
GATCTCGTATCCGGCTTTTCCGTCGAGCCAGTTTATGGCCCCGCACAGGCCCAGCCGCTCCGGCGCCACTATGCAGACGTGGTTGGGGGCGAACGACTGGCACAGCGTGCAGGAATAGAATTCCTCCACGGCGTCGTCGGTAAGCGTACGCGCCCGCGCGTCGCGCTCGGCGTAGACCGTCTTGGCGAACGCGAGCCCCTTTTGGACGTCTTCTTCCCGGGTGGAAATCGCGACGGACACCTTGTCGACTATGTTCTCGAAGTCGGCGTGCAGCTTGGCGTAGAGCATCATGCCCAGGTCCGAAAGCGTAAACCCCCTGGCCGCCGCCTCCGCGGACACGCGGATCCACGTCGTGTCACGCTGGGCCACGTGCATCGTCCCCTCGCCGTAGTTGACGATGCGGTGGATGCGCCGCTCCAGCACCGACTCGAAGTCCTTCTGCATGCGGTTCCCCGCGACCGTGACAACGATCGCCAGCGGGAGCGTCCCGCCTTTCCGCAGGTCGGAAATGCCGGGGCCGACTACCGTGATCTCCTTGTCCCGGACCTCGGAGAGAGGAGCGGAGACGACCAGCTCGTACGCCGTGGACCGTCCGCCGCCGAACTCGGCGTGAGTGTCCGACTTGCGGATCCGCTCTCCTTCGTATGCCGGTCCGAACGCTATGGGTATGGGGACCTTTACTATCTTTACCTTGATGCCGCGTGCCTCCATGCCGGCCGTGACCATCTCTTCGCCCGCGGGGCGGCGCAGCAGCACGCCCGGGATCTCCGGGACGTTCCGGTCGGCGAGCACGGGAAACCCGGCCTTGATCGCCCCGGCGGCCACCGCCAGCGCGATTTCGTCCAGCGGACCCAGCGCGCAGACGAACGCCTTTACCCGGTTGGCAAGGTAGCTGTACATGGCGGCTGTTTGTCCGCGCCCGATGCCGCCGAAGGTGAGGCCGGCCCGCACCGCGAAATTGACGGCGTGGATGACCGCGGGCAGCGGACCCAGCGGAAACGTCTTGAAGTCGTCCCCCAGCTTGACGCCGGCCCGGTCCGCCTGGGAGACCACGTCCCCCGCCAGGAAGACCAGGAGGCCGATCTCCTGGAACCGGCGGATCATCGCCGCCGCGGCCGCGGGATCGGCGGCCTTCCCGATCACCACCGCTACGCCCGGAACTGATCCATCGACCATGAAGATGCCGAGCCTGCGCAGGATCGAGTCGGGGATGAACCCGACCGACGGAGGCGGAAACGGGTTGCCGTCCTTGTGCGAGAGCGCGCCCAGGACTTCCGCGGAAATCAAGGTCGCCGCCCCGGCATCGGCGGCGTTCTCCAGCGTTGGAGTATTCCTCAGCAGCCCCTCCGCCAGGTCGAGCAGCGATGAAGCCCCCCCCAGGGTCGTCACTTTAAGGTCCGTGAGCCCGAAAGCCACCGGCAGCTCGTACGCCGTATCGGGATACCCGATGGCGGCGTCCGCGCCTCGCATGGAGATGTTGTAGGAGAGGGAAGCCCGCGCCAGGGAGAGGACGCTTTTCGCCCCGCTTATGCAGGAAGAAAAGAACTGCTCGGTCATGGTGTGCTCCTTGTGGGGAGAGGAGGAAAAAAATCGATCGCCTGAAAATTGTAATGCAAGTGATTCTCGCATTCAAAGGAAAATCCCTTCCGATGGCGAAAGATGATGCACGAGCGCATGACAAATCCGGCTGCGCGCACCTTCATGCGAGGGCGAATGCGGCGGCACGGTAATTCCCCGGCGGCCCTGTACCTCCCGGAGCCCCGCACCGTCGATGGAAGGTGCGGATGCGATGTGTCCAAATGGCGTAAAATGTCGTAAAGTGGACATTAATGTATGCCGTATCCCGGGGCGGCGGAGTTCGTATATCCTTGCAAAACAAAGGGTTCGGCGGATGGCACGTCCGTTGCCATACAAGGAGGTTGTCGGCACCCATCACCTGGCGGGCAAGGAGGGAATATGAACACCGGCGACACTGCTTGGCTACTGGTATCTGCGGCCCTGGTCATGCTCATGACCCCCGGTCTGGCGCTGTTTTACGGGGGGATGGTGCGCAGGAAGAACATCCTCGGCACGATCATGCAGTCGTTCATCATAATCGGCCTTATAAGCGTCGAGTGGATCCTCGTCGGGTACAGCTTCGCATTCGGGCCCGACCGCGGAGGAGTGATAGGCGACCTGTCATGGTTCGCCCTGAACGGCGTCGGGCTCGCTCCTTTCAAGGACTACGCCGCAACCGTCCCTCACCAGGCTTTCATGATCTACCAGATGATGTTCGCGGTAATCACCCCGGCGCTCATCACGGGGGCGTTCGCCGAGCGGTTCAAGTTTTCGACCTTCCTTGCGTTCACCCTGCTTTGGGCGCTGCTCGTCTACAACCCGGTGTGCCACTGGGTGTGGGGGATCGGCGGTTGGATCCGCAACCTGGGAGCCCTCGACTTCGCCGGCGGCACGGTGGTCCACATAACATCCGGGGTGAGCGCATTGGCGGCGGCGCTCGTCGTCGGCAAGCGGAAGGGATTCGGCGTCGATAACATGGCCCCGCACAACCTGCCCATGACGGTTCTCGGTGCGGCGATCCTCTGGTTCGGCTGGTTCGGCTTCAACGCCGGCAGCGCGCTTGCGGCGGGAGACCTGTCCACGAGCGCTTTCGTGGCCACCCACTCGGCCGCGGCGATGGCGACGCTTTCCTGGGTGTTCGCCGAATGGATCCATCGCGGGAAGCCGACCGTGCTCGGGGCTGCTTCCGGGTGCGTCGCAGGGCTTGTCGCGATAACGCCGGCGGCCGGGTTTGTCCAGCCGACCGCTGCCCTCGTCATAGGGCTTCTGGCCGGCGCAATCTGCTACGGCGCGGTGATGATGAAGAGCAAGCTCGGCTACGACGATTCGCTGGACGTCGTCGGCGTGCACTGCGTCGGCGGCACGCTGGGGGCGCTGGCCACCGGCGTGTTCGCCACGACCGCGGTCAACGCGGCGGGCGCCAACGGGCTTCTTTACGGCAACCCCAAGCTGCTGGCGATCCAGGCCCTGGCGGTGTGCGTTGCACTCGTGTATTCCTTCGTGGTCAGCTTCATCCTGCTGAAGGTCCTCGACAAGACCATGGGGCTGCGCGTCGAGAAGGAGGACGAGGTCATGGGGCTGGACCTTTCGATGCACGGGGAAGCGGGGTACAACCTGTAGCCGCCGGGTACGGGCTTCACATGTTTCCTCCGGGGAGGTGATGGGGCCGACCACGCCTTGCGGAGGAGGGACGCCGGGCGACTGGTCCGGCGTCCCGTTTTCCCCTTCGAATCTGCGGAACGGCGGAGCGGGAGCTCCGCGGACCGCAGGTTAACCGGGTTTACTATTGTGTAGATAGTTATTCATAATTATCAGTTTATGGACATTTGCGTCCTGCGCTTCTCCTTCCCGGGCAGCGAATCTCCTGCTGATACGGCAAGTCCGCCTGCGGCACGGGGATTGCTGATTTTCAGGCCATCGGCCCCACCACCTAGCCCGCAGGAGGATATCGGTATGAACGCCGGCGACACCGCCTGGTTGCTGGTCTCTGCTGCGCTCGTAATGCTCATGACTCCCGGATTGGCGCTTTTCTACGGCGGCATGGTGCGCCAGAAGAACATCCTGGGCACCGTCATGCAGTCGTTCATCGTCCTCGGGCTCGTCAGCATCGAGTGGATGCTTGTCGGTTACAGCCTGGCCTTCGGGCCCGACCGCGGGGGGGTGATCGGCGATCTCTCATGGTTCGCCCTGAACGGCGTGGAGCTCGCCCCCTTCAAGGAATACGCCGCAACCGTTCCGCACCAGGCTTTCATGATCTACCAGATGATGTTCGCCGTCATCACGCCAGCGCTCATCACGGGCGCGTTCGCGGAACGGTTCAAGTTTTCGACGTATCTCGTCTTCACGCTCTTGTGGGCGCTCCTGGTCTACAACCCCGTCGCACACTGGGTATGGGGGACGGGCGGGTGGCTGCGCAACCTCGGCGTGCTCGATTTCGCCGGCGGGACGGTCGTCCACATAACCGCGGGGGTGAGCGCCCTCGCGGCAGCGCTGGTCGTCGGCAAGCGGCGCGGTTACGGGGTCGAGAACCTGGCTCCCCACAATCTGCCGATGACCGTGCTGGGGGCCGGCATCCTGTGGTTCGGCTGGTTCGGGTTCAACGCCGGCAGCGCGCTTACGGCGGGAGGCCTTTCGACGAGCGCGTTCGTCAATACCCACATGGCCGCTGCCGCCGCGACGCTTTCCTGGGTGTTCGCCGAGTGGATCCACCGCGGGAAGCCGACGGTGCTCGGGGCCGCCTCCGGGTGCATCGCGGGGCTGGGGACCATAACCCCGGCTTCCGGTTTCGTTCAGCCTGCCGCAGCCGTCGCCATAGGCCTGGTCGCCGGCGTCCTCTGCTACTGGGCGGTGATGATGAAGGGAAAGCTCGGCTACGACGATTCGCTGGACGTAGTCGGCGTCCACTGCGTGGGCGGAACGCTCGGCACCCTGGCGACGGGGCTGTTCGCCACGACCGCGGTAAACGCAGCGGGCGCCGACGGACTGCTGTACGGAAACCCCGGTCAGCTAGCCGTCCAGGCGATGGCGGCGGGGGTTATCCTCGTCTATTCCTTCGTTGTGACCTGGCTCCTGTTGAAGGCTCTCGACAGGATAATGGGGCTTCGAGTGGCGGACGAGCACGAGTTCATGGGGCTGGACCTGTCGCAGCACGGTGAGGCAGGGTACAACGCCTAGCGGTTCCCGGCCGCCTCACTTGCGCAGGAGATTCATGGTGAACCGCCGCCGCGGTTTGGCCCGCGCGGCGAACTCGAGGAAACGGTCCGTGCGGATCCTGTCCAGGGATACTTCCATCCCCCCGGCCGCGAAAGACTCCTTCAGTTTGTCGAAATTCTCCGTGAAATAATAAGCGGCCGAATTGTAGCCGTAGTTCAGCACCTGCACCCGCTCCGAGAAATTCATGCTCCCGTAGAGGAAAAGGGTGGATTCCATCGGCGCGGGCTCGATGAGGAGGATCTCCGCTTCCGGGTGCCGCTGGCGGTAGATCTCGACCCCCAGCTCCAGCTTCACCCTGGAGTTTATGCGGAAGGTCTGCTCCGCGATCGCCGTGAACCCGGTCTCGGTGATGGAGCTGCAGTACCCGCGCACCGTCGGGATGCAAACCACCGTGCGGTCGTTGTATATGGGAACCGTAGGGTTGATCATAAGGAGGAAGCGGGCCCCCGCGGAGATGGGGATATCCAGGTGCCCGACCCGTTCCGCCGCGCCGTCCACGAAAAACCGGTCCCCGATGCTGACCGGCTCGAAGAACACGGGGATGGCGGAAGACGCCTGGATCGCCTTCGAGATGGGAACGTCCGGGGATTCACCCCCGCCGAAGATCCACCGCTCGCCGGTGTCGATCTCGGTCGCGACGATGTACAGCTTTCCCCCGAGCTCTTCGAACCGGTTGGTACGACCATCCTCGGAAAGGATGCGGGCGACGTACTTCTCCAGGTTCGAGTTGGAGAAGAAGCCGGCGGGCAGGAACTGCTGGAAGAGAGCGATCGCGTTCAGGAACGTGACGGGCTGTCGATGGCGCCGCAGGTAGCGCAAGACCGGTCCGATGCTTCCGAGGAAGTTCCACCCGGCGCGCAGGAAAGGAGAGAACCGGAATTCGTAGACATCCTCGCGGCGCAGAAGGAGCCGGTGCCCCCCGTCTCCGAGCACCGCCTTGCACATCTCCTTGACGGAGACCCCGTTCGCAAGGAACGCGGCAAGGAGGCTGCCGGCGCTGATCCCGACGTAAATGTCGAAGTCCGTCGGCTTGCGTCCCCCGACGAGGAAGTCGTCGAGGGCCGAGAGGACGCCAAGCTCGTACATGCCCCCCGTGATGCCGCCGCCACCGAGGATAAGCGCCGCCTTGCCTTCCACCCGTAAAGAATAGGGGTTCCGCCGCGCCTGTGCAAGCCGGGAACCCTTTGTGCTATCTTGAATGCCTCACGGCGTTCAAGTAATCCGCAGGAGCTCCCTGCATTGAAGCGAAGGATACTGCTCCTCCTTGCCCACCCGGACGACGAAACCTTCGGGCCGGGTGGGACCATAGCGAAATATTCGAGCGAAGGGGCCGACGTGTACCTTGCGACCGCGACCAAGGGACAGGCAGGCATGGTCGGAGACCCGCCGGTCACGGACAGGGAGCACCTGGGGGAGGTTCGCGCCGCGGAACTTCTCTGCGCCGCCGGCGTCCTGGGGATACGGAAGGTCGTTTTCATGGGCTTCATGGACGGGCAGCTCCTTCTGGCTCCGCGTCATTCGCTTGTGGAGAAGGCCGTCGAGCAGATAAGGTGGATCCGTCCCCATGTGCTGATCGGTTTCGGGCCGGAAGGCGTTTCGCGGCACCCCGACCACATCGTGATGTCGGAAGTGGCCCTGGAAGCCTTCGACGCCTCGGCGGATCCGTCGAAATTCCCCCACCAGCTGGCGGATGGCATCGAGCCGTGGGCGCCGTTCAAGCTGTACCAGTACGAGATCGCGCGCGAGATCCTGGAGGCCTGGAACGTCCCGCTGGCCGGCGTGCCCAGGGAGAAGCTTACGGCCTTTGTGGACACTTCCGCGTTCGTGGAAAAAAAGGTGGAAGCGTTTTCCTGCCATCGCACGCAGGCAAAGGATTCCGCCCGGATCCTCTCCCGGGAAGGTTATCGCGAGTTCGCGCGGATGGAAACCTACGTGCTGGCCAGGACGCGTCTTCCGAGTCCGGGCCTGCCGGAGCGCGACCTGTTCGAGGGGATCCCCGACGAGGAGGCGAGCCGATGAAGGTCGGAATATTCGGGACCGCCGGGGCCGGCAAAAGCACGCTCTTCCGGGCGCTCGCCGGAGCGGGAGAGGCCGCGGCGAAAGGCCCGTCGGCATCTATTTGCACGATCCGGGTCCCGGACGAGCGGGTGGACCGGCTTGCCGATATTTTCAAGCCCAAAAAAAAGACCCACGTATCCATCACGTTCGAGGACATAGACGTGAAGGAGGACGAGCTGCTTTCCCCTGAAACCTTGACGAAGATCAAGGGAGTCGAGGTGCTCGCGGTTGTCCTTCGGGGATTCTCGGACGATTTCCACCCGGCACCTCCGGGAGGGCTCGATCCGGTCAAGGAGTTCCGGGCAATCGAATCCGAACTGGCGCTGTCCGATTACCTTATCGCCCAGAAGAGGATCGAGCGGATGACGAAGGAGGCGAAGCGGGACATCGAATGGACGACCCTGAACAAGGCTATCGCCTCCCTAGAGAAGGAGGTCCCGCTCCTCAGGGTGGATTTCTCGACGGAGGAGATCCGGGTGCTGTCGGGTTTTCGGTTCGCAAGCCGCATCCCGTTGCTGATGGTTCTGAACGTCGGCGAGGGGGAGCTCTCCGGTGAGGCGTACCCGGAGCTGAACTCCATGGCCGCGGACCGGGAAATTCCGCTCGTCCGCCTGTCGGCCAGGATCGAGGAGGAAATCTCCCAGCTCTCACCGGCCGAGCAGGCCGATTTTCTGAAGGAAATGGGGATAGCGCACAGCGCCAGGGACATGCTGGTCCGGGGGGCCTTCGACGCCATGGACTACATATGCTTCCTTACGGTCGGGGAGGACGAGGTAAGGGCCTGGAACATCCAGCGGGGCGCCACGGCGCTCATGGCGGCGGGCAGGATACATTCCGACCTGGAGAAAGGGTTCATACGCGCGGAAGTCATCCAGTGCATGGATTTCTTAAGGTGCGGGACGATGGCGAAGGCGAAAGCGGAAGGTAAGCTCAGGCTCGAGGGCAAGGAGTACATCGTCAGGGACGGGGATATTTTCCACGTCCGCTTCAACGTTTGAAACCTGCCGAACCTTAAGGGTAAAAAAGATTAAATATTATTTTCACACTGCCGAAGAGTACCATGGTGATGCGCATGCAGCGGACCTTGAAGAACATTTGCCGATATAACGGCAACGGGAACACGATCCTTGTCGT
>DATBLU010000192.1:0-7761 GCA_036555205.1 Candidatus Deferrimicrobiaceae bacterium | reverse complement strand
GGATTACAATTGCGGCTTCGAACGATTTCGATAGTGTCCGGGGCGCCGGAGCGGACGGCTTCGCGCTGCAGTCTATTCGTTAAAACGGCCCGTAAATACAGCAGGTTTTTCCCTTCCGCCCGCCGCTTCCGAAGGAACGCTTCCTGCATTTGATGGCTCGGATGGACAACCCATCTCCTAGATTGTCCGTCGGGGGAGACGGCTTGGGGAATCTTGTCGCTAACCGGTTCGCCTCGATCCTGTCGCGGGTCATCCCCGGTGCCTTTTTCACCATTTCATGTTTCGCCTTCTGGAAGAGCTTCCAGGAAACGGGAAAGTGGACCTCCCTTTTCTGGATGGTCTCGGAGGGGTTCGTCGTGCTCCTTTTCGTTTTCAGGAGGCCTTCGACCAGCATTTCCCGGAAGCCCTGGGACTGGCTGGCAGGGCTGGCCGGCTCCTTCCTCGTCCTGCTGGTGCGCCCGGTAAGCAATGCACTCGCGCCCGACGCCCTGGGGTTCGCGCTTCAGCTGTGCGGAACCGCCTTCCAGTTGTACGGGAAGGCCGCGCTCGGAAGGAGCTTCGGCATCGTCGCGGCGAACCGCGGCGTCGTGGTGGGAGGGCCTTACCGCATCGTCCGGCACCCCATCTACCTGGGGTACCTTGTCACCCACGTTGGATTCCTTTTATCCAACTGGAGCCTGCGGAACCTGGGCATCTACGCGGCGGTCTACATCTTCCAGGTTGCGAGGATCTTCGCGGAGGAGCGCCTCCTCCTGGTCGACGCAAGATACCGTGAGTATTTCCGGATCGTGCGCTACCGGATGATCCCGGGACTTTTCTAGGTCGATCCCCTACAACTCGGTGAAGTAATCCCTGCAGGCCTGGCCGATGAGGTCTTTGGTCAGTTGGGGCGGGGCGCCCCTGTAACGGCAGATTTCGGCGGCGCGGCTTAAAATATCGATCGGGTGGCAAGCGCACAGGGGAATGCTGCGCTTTGCGTGCTCCTCTTCGATCAGGTACTTGATGGGCTCGAGGCGGAACTCGATCCCAAGACTGGCGCACACCTGCCGGCTGATCGCCATGTACTCGGGAGGGGCGATGTTGCCGATCCGTATCTTGTACCCCAACCTTCGCAGGAAGGCCTCGTCGGCCAGCTCCTTCGGCTCGATGTTGGTCGAGAAAAGTATGACCTGGTCGAACGGGACCTCGAATTTCTTCCCGCTCCGTAGCGTGAGGTAGTCCTTCCCTTTCTCCAGCGGTATGATCCATCGGTTGAAGAGGTCGAAGGGCCGAAGCAGCTGCCGCCCCAGGTCGTCGATGAGGAAGGCTCCCCCGTTCGCCTTGAGCTGCAGAGGCGCCTCATAGAAGCGTGAGACGGGGTCGAAGCTCAAGTCGAGCATGGAAAGGGACAGCTCCCCGCCGGCCACGATGGCCGGGCGCTCGCAGACGGCGAAGCGCCGGTCATACCGGGGACCCCCCTCCAGGATGTCTCCGAAGGTATCCAGGCATTGGCTTATGTCTATCTCCGAATGGCAGGCCGGGTCGAACAACCTGATGACGTGGCTGTCGACGGAGATGGCCCTGGGGATAAAGATGATCCCCTCCAACACTTTCGCGAGCCGCTCCGCGATGAAGGTCTTCCCGCTTCCGGACGGACCGTAGAGGAAGATCGACCGGCCGGAATTGACCGCCGGGCCCAGGCGGTCAAGGAGGCCTCTGGGCAGGACCACCCCGTCGAACGCCTGTCTCATCTCCCGCGCGGTGACGGGGATCTTCCGGATCGACTGTTTCCGCATGACATCCGCGTACCGGTCCAGGGGCACCGGCGCGGCGCCCGCGTACCCCGAAACTTCCAGGAACTCCCGCGTCCGCTCCCGTCCCAGGTCCGTGAGGGCGAAGATGTATGACGCCCGGACGTCTCCCGCCCTCTTTACCTCCGCCAGCCGCTCCTTCTTCAGAAACTCGGTGACATCCCCAGTAACGCTGACGGGCAAGGCTATCCTGTCGGCAAGCGAAGCGAGCGTCATCGTTCCGCCGAAGTACAGGATCTTGCATGCCAGCTCGGTGAGAAAGCCCGTCGAGAGCCCGGTCTCCTGGATCGTCTGCGGGCCGTCGGGGGGGAGGATGGAGAGGTTTACGGCCTGGGCTTCGACGGTCATGGATTTCCTCCGCCCATCATGGCCGGAAACAGGACGTGCATGATCTGCAGCACGCCGGGGCCCAGGATCACGATGAAGAGCGCCGGGAAGAGGAGGAACACGAGGGGGAAAACAAGCTTGATCGTCGTCTTCGCCGCCGCCTCCTCCGCCTTCTGCCGCCGCTTGACGCGCAGCGAGTCGGAGTGGACCCGCAGGGACTGGGCGAGGCTCGTACCGAGCCTCTCCGTCTGTATCAGCATGGCGACGAGCGATTTGACGTCCTCCACCCCGGTGCGGCTCGCGAGGGCCCGGAGAGCTTCCATCCGGGGCTTTCCGGCCACCATCTCGCGGTTGACCACGTCGAACTCCTCGCTCAATGCCGGGCTCGATATCCGGAACTCCTCGGCGATCTTCACGAAGGCGGAATTGATCCCGAGCCCCGCCTCCACGCACACGGTCATGAGATCCAGGCCGTCGGGAAGGGAGTCCGTGATGGCTTCCTGCCGCTTGCGGACCTTCGTCTTCAGGAACGCGTCGGGGAGGCACAGGCCGGCGGCGATCCCGGCCGCGGCCAGGACGAGGATCGCCTTCTGCGGCATCCCCATCCCCTTCCCCGCGGCGATAGTTACCGCCGCGAAAGCGAGGGGCGCAACGATCCTTGCCCACCAGTAGAACCGCGCGGCGGCGGCGGTCCGGTATCCCGCCTGGGAAAGCAGCAGGCTTCCTCCCGACGGTTCGCCGGCGGTGACCCTCGCCACTATCTCCTCGCTTTGACGGGCCTTCCTGTCCTTCCTGCCGAGCAGGCGCTCCGCCAGCTCCGCGGCCCATCGCATCGGGGTCCGGACGGGGGTTCCGGAGGAGCCCAGGACCTCCCGGAAGCGGTCCGGGACGGGCGCCTTCCTGCTGTCCAGCAGCCAGAACAGGGCCATCACCCCGAGAGATGTGGCCAGGAAAATCGATGCGGCGATGAAGAGGATCACGCGCCCCCCCTACGGGTTCAGATCTTGATCCGGATGATCTTGCGGATGATGAGCGCTCCCGTGATCTGCATGCAGACGGCGGTGGCGACCATGATCCTTCCCGCTTTTTCGAACCATAGCGGTTTCAGATAATCCGGGTTCAGGGCCCAGATCGCCAGGGCGACGGCCACCGGCAGCACGGCCAGGATGGTGCCCGTCATCCGGGCCTGGGCGGTGAATATCTTGACCTGCGCCTGGATCCGGAACCGTTCCCGGATCACGTGGGCGATCTTGTCGATGATCTCGGCCAGGTTTCCGCCGGTCTCCCGCTGGATCAGGATGGCCGTGACGAAGAACCGGACGTCGAGACTGTCGACCCTTAGCGCCATCCCGGTGAGCGCCTCCCGCAGGGGGACCCCCAGGTTCTGCTCGTCGAAGACCTGCCGGAATTCGACCCCCACGGGGTCGGGCATTTCCTGGGCGACCATCTGTATGGCCCCCGTAAAGGAGTGTCCGGCACGCAGCGACCGCGCGAACATCTCCAGCGCTTCGGGGAAGTGCCGGATGAACGACTTGAGACGGCGCCTTCGCTTGATGTTTACGTAGGTGTTGGGTCCCAGGGCGAGGATCGCCGCGGCCGCCAGGGAAACCGCGACCGGCCAACGGAGGAGCATCCCGGCCAGCATACCGGCGGCGAGCCCCCCGAGGGAGAGCAGGGCAAAGAAGCCGACCTTCATCCTCATGCCCGCCTGCTTGAGGCGCGTGTCGATCCGTAGGGCCGAATTGAAGGAGGAGAGGATCCGGTGAAGGGGAGGGACGTCGCTCAGGAGATCGTTTTTCAGTGCGTCCGGGAGGTCGGCGTTCTCGATGTTCCGCACCTCGAGCAGGGCCAGGCGCTTCATGATTTCCCCGCTCCTGGGGTCCCTGGTAGCCAGGAGAAGGTATCCTCCCAGTGCCGCGGCCAGGACGGCGGCGGAGACGAGAAGCGCAACGACGATCATGATGGGTCCCCCTTCATTTCTTCCGGTACGCGAAAATGCTGGCCGGGAGATGGATCCCGGATGCCTGGACCGCATCGAGGAACTTGGGGCGGATTCCCGTCGCATGGAACTCGCCGGCGACCTTTCCGTCCCGGTCCAGGCCGCGTTTCTCGAAGACGAAGATGTCCTGCATCACCACGACATCCCCCTCCATCCCTGTGACCTCGCTCACGTTGACAAATTTGCGGGAGCCGTCGCTCATGCGGGACAGCTGGATGACGACGTTCAGCGCCGAGGCGATCTGCTCCCGGATGACTTTCGCCGGGAGCTCGAATCCCGCCATGAGGACCATCGTCTCGAGCCGGGAAAGGGCGTCCCGGGAGGTGTTCGCGTGAATGGTCGAAATGGATCCGTCGTGGCCGGTGTTCATCGCCTGGAGCATGTCGAGCGCCTCCCCGGCGCGCACCTCCCCGACGATGATCCGGTCCGGCCGCATCCGGAGGGCGTTCCGGACGAGGTCCCGCTGGGTGACCGCCCCCTTCCCCTCGATGTTGGAAGGGCGGGTCTCCAGCCGCACGGTGTGCTCCTGCTGCAGGATCAGCTCGGCGGCGTCCTCGACGGTGATGATCCGCTCGTCGTCCGGGATCGAGGCGGAAAGGATGTTCAAGAATGTGGTTTTCCCCGCGCCCGTGCCTCCGGAGATCAGGATGTTCATCCTCGCCTTCACCATCGCCTCGAAGGTCGCGGCCATCTCGGCGGTCAGGGAGCCGTTGGCAAGGAGGTTCTCCATCTTGAGAGGGCACACGCCGAACCGCCGGATCGACATCGCCGGGCCGTCTATGGACAGCGGCGGGATGATCACGTTGACCCTGGAGCCGTCGGCCAGCCGGGCGTCGACGAGCGGCGACGATTCGTCGACGCGGCGTCCCACCTTGGAGACGATTCTCTCGATGACCGACATCAGGTGCTCGTCGTCCTTGAAGGTCACGTCGGTTTTCGCGACCTTCCCGTTGCGCTCCACGTACACGCTCCCGGGCCCGTTGACGAGGATGTCCGAAATCTCGGGGTCCTGGAGGAGCGGCTCCAGCGGACCGAGGCCCAGCGTCTCGTGCTGGATCTCCACCACGAGCTTGTCCCGCTCCGCCCGGGTGAGGGGAACCCCTTCCTGGGCGATCATGTTCTCCACGACGGCCTTGATGATCCCGGAGAGCTGCTCCCCGCTCAGCTCGGCGACGGTCGATAGGTCGAGCCGGTCGATGAGCCTGCGGTGGATGGTGCTCTTGAGCTCCTGGTGGGCGCGGTTCGCCCCGGAAGGGGCCGCCCTCCTCGCGAGAGTGTCGGCGAGGGCGCCAGAAACCGCCGGCTCGTTCTTCCGCGCCAGCCAGTCGGTGACCGTCAAGTGATGCTCCTTTCAGGCCGCAGGACCTTCTCGAGGAACCCTCTTTTTTTCGGCGGGGGCGCCGCCGTCACCGTCGCCGGCCCCGCCAGGAGCTCCGCCATCTTCCGGAACGCGAGGGTGACCTCCTTGTCGGGGGCGACCTCCGAGAGGAGCTTCCCCCGGTTGATGGAGGAGAGGACCGTGGGATAGTCGTTCGGCACCGCGAAGAATACCCGGCAGTTCATGATCCCCTCGATGCTCTCCTTGGAGATCTCCTCGTTGGGGAGATACCGGGAAAGGACGAGCTTCACCCTCTCGTCGAGGAAACCGAGCCGGCAGAAGAGCTCGATGCTCTGCTGGGTGTTTTTCATCGCCGGCAGGTTGAGCAGGGTGACCAGGAGAATGGTATCGGATATCTCGAGGGCCGTGAGGGTCTTCTCGTCGAACTGGTGGGGCGTATCGACGATGACGACGTCGAACATCGAACGCAGCGCCAGGAGCATCTCCCTCACCTGACCGGCGGTGATGTTCTCGGCGTCCTCGATCCGGGGAAGGTCGGCCAGGATGTACACCCCGGAGGGGTGCCGGGCGAGGAGGGAATGGAGGAACTCCGGGTCCGACTTGTCGGTGTTCTTCGCCAGGTCCAGGATCGTGTGGGGGGGGCTGACGTTGAAGAACATCGTCACGTCCCCGTGGGCGAGCACGAGATCCACCACGATCACCTTTTTCCCGTGGCGGCAGGAAAGGGCGTCGGCCAGGTTGGAGGCGATGGTCGTCGTCCCGTTCCCTCCCTTGTTGCTGAACACCGAGACGATCTTTCCCCGCCGCTCGGCCGGGTTCTTGCGGACACGATTCCGCTGGGCCTTCTCGGCGGCGATGCGAAGGTCGACCTCCCGGACTGGCTTGGAGATCAGGTCGTGGGCGCCGGCCCGCATCGCCTGGAGGACGTAGTCCCCGTCGCACGCGGCGGAAAGGGCGAGAATATAGAGATGGGGGAACTCCTTCGCGAGGGGGGCAATCACCCGGCCGGGATCGCCGTTGACCCCCACGATGGCCATGTCAGGGTGGAACTTCCGTACGATATCGGCCCCTTCCGCAGCGGAGGGGACCTTCCAGCGGATGTCCACCGACCCGGTCTGCCGGCCGAGGATATCGACCTGGCGGACCGTCTCGGGGTCGGTCTCGATGATCAGGGTCCGGATCTTCTCCGCCATCGCCTACTCGACCAGGCGCAGGACTTTTAGGACCGGCCCGGTGGCGGGACCTGCGTTGGGGCCCAGGTTCCCGAACGCCCTGTTCGGGATGAACCGTCCGATGACGGTCCCCTGGGTCTGGATGCTCTCGACCCAGAACCCCGCGAACGAGGCGACGACCATTTCTTTCCTTCCGTTATGGAGGGCGATCTCCGGGTCGTAGACCGGAATCCGGATAACGCGGGGAGAATTCATCCACGAGCCGTCGTCGATGCGATACAGATCGCTTTCCGGCAGGTTCTTCGCCGAGTTCCAGGCGGAGCCGGAGTCGGCGTCCATCAGGTCGCGCGTTCCCTGGACCGTGGGTCCCACCTTGTTTCCCGGCTCCAGGGTGATCGCGTCGCCGACGCTGTACGGCGTCTGGCCTCCGTTCACGATCGTGTCCCTGTAGACGGAGCCCCCCTTGCCGTCGAGGGCAAGGGCGAAGAAATGGCCGGACTCCTGCTGCAGGGACGGGATGCCGCTCGGGTTCTTCGGGCTGTTTTGGGGCGTCCCGATCTTGAGGATCACCCGGGTCCCGGGACAGAAGTAGTCCGACGACGGTTCGGGAGGAGGCGGAGGCTTGATGCATGCGAATGCGACTCCTCCGCCGATCGGCCACGGCCAGTCGATTCCGGACGTCCCCTGCATCTGCGGGGACATGGCCGCTTGGGCGGCGAGCTCCGGGGGGCAGTCCCGGTGGACGGTTTCCCCGGCATCATACAGGTCATTTCCGTTGGTGTCTTCCCAGGGGAAGGGGATTCCCCACGGCTTCAAGCCCTTCACGTTCTTTCCCACTGCGGACGTCTCGGCAACCGAGTGGGCGGTCACCGTCCTGGTGGGTCCCAGGAACATACGGGAGAAGAAAAGGTTCACCGTTCGGGAGGCGTCCACCCTGACCCTTTGCGGGGAAGGGAACGCCACCGTGACCTCCTGGGGGGCATTGAGAGCCTTGCCGGCCACCGTGTCCTTCGCGGAGAAGTCTTTCGCCCGCGTCGAGGCGAGGGCGCGGATGCCGGGGTCGGACCAGGGTCCGTCAAAAAAGGCGGAGGCGCCCGCCAGCGCTCCCGCGTCGGAGCTGCGCTGGAGCTCGTG
>DATBLU010000154.1:0-9262 GCA_036555205.1 Candidatus Deferrimicrobiaceae bacterium | reverse complement strand
CGCGACAATTCCTTCCTGCTGGAGGAGGCCTACAACCAGGAAAAAAGCGTCGTTCAACATATACAGACGTTCCAGTACATGAAGGACCGGTCCTGGACCTACAGCTTTACCCAGGAGTGGCCGGTACCGAGGGAAACACACCAGCTTTCCTATACCGTTCCCGTCCTTCATCTGCACGATGACGGGACCGAAACGGGATTCGGGGATGTCTCGCTGAATTACCGCTGGCAGGCGGTTCTGAAAGATAAGGTCGCATTCGCCCCCCGGCTGTCCCTGATCGTTCCATCCGGTAACCACGAAAAAGGCTTGGGGAACGGTGCGGCGGGATACCAGGCAAACCTTCCGCTGAGCCTCGAACTCTCCGAAAAATGCGTGACGCATTGCAACCTGGGCATGACCTTCGTTCCCGGAGCCAAAGGGGCGGCCGGCGGAAAGGCGGATACCGTCGGGTTCAACTACGGAGCCGGCATCGTTCACCTCCTGTCGGAGAATTTCAACGTTCTGCTCGAAGCCGTCGGAACGTCCGTCGAGTCGGTCGAAGGAGACGGCATGACAAAACGGGAGCACGCGTTTTTCCTCAATCCAGGAGTCCGTTTTGCGATGAACTTCGAGTCAGGGCTCCAGGTCGTGCCGGGGATCGGAGTTCCGATAGGAGTGGGACCGTCCGGCGGCGAGTACGGCGTTTTCCTGTATCTTTCCCTGGAGCACCCGCTCTTCTGACCTTGGATACAAGCTTTCGGATCAGCGGGAAACGGATTCGTTCTCCACGTCGGCGGCAAACCACTTGTAGACGGCCGGAATGACCAGCAGGGTGAGCGCGGTCGATGTAACCAGGCCTCCGATGACCACCGTGGCCAATGGACGCTGCACCTCGCTTCCCGTCCCGCCGGAGAGCACCATCGGCACCAGCCCCAGCCCGGCGGCCAGCGCCGTCATCAGCACGGGCCGCAGCCTCAGGCACGCTCCCCGGATGCACGTCTCTTCCATGGAAAATCCTTCCCGCAGCAGCTGGTTGAGGTATGTCACCAGGACCATTCCGTTGGCGAGGGCGATGCCGAAAAGGGCGATGAAGCCCACCGAGGCCGGGACGGAAAGGTTCTGGCCGGTCAGCCAAAGCCCCGTGACGCCTCCGACCAGCGCCAGCGGGATGTTCAGGAGGATCAGCACGGAGTTTTTCAGCGATTTGAAGGCAGAGAAGAGCAGGAGGAAGACGATCAGGAGTGTGACGGGAACAACCAGGGCCAGGCGCTTGTTTGCTTCCTGCTGCAGTTCGAACTGTCCGCCCCAACCGGCGAGGTAACCAGGAGGCAGCTTCACCTTCGCGTCGATCGTCTTCTGGGCCTCCTCAACGAATGATCCGATGTCCCGGTTCCGGACGTTGCACTGCACGGCGATGAACCGCTGGTTGTTTTCACGAGTGACCTGCCGCGGCCCGACGATCTCCTCGATTCGGGCGAGTTCCCCGAGTGGGACCTTCGCGCCTCCCCGGGCGGGCACCAGGATGTTCGAAATCGATTCAGCCGTGCCTCGGCTCTCCTGCCTGTATCGGACCAGGATGTCGAACCGGGGGATCCCCTCGAAGATCTGGCCGGCCTTCTCGCCTCCCACCGCCGTGCCGATTATGTGCTGCACTTCCTCCACGTTGATCCCGTGGCGTGCGATCGCCCTGCGGTCCACGGTGATGCGGAGCTGCGGGGTCCCCGTCACCTGGTCCGTCTGGACGTCGGCGGCTCCCCGGATGGACCGGATAACCGATTCGATTTCCGCGGACTTCTCCTTGAGGACCTCCATGTCGGGGCCGAAGACCTTGATCGCCAGGTCGGCCTTGGTGCCGGTGAGAAGCTCGTCCACCGCAGCGGCGATGGGCTGGGTGAAGTTGAACTGCATGCCCGGGAAGTTCTCGAAAGCTTTGCTCATCGCGGCATAGAGCGCCTCGGGCGTCTTCTCCGTCTTCCATTGATCCTGCGGCTTCAGGGCCACGAACGCCTCGCCGGAATTGACCGGATCGGCGTGGGCCCCCACCTCTCCCCGCCCGACCCGGGTCACCACCCGCATGACTTCGGGAAACCCGGCCATTAGCCTGCGCTCGAAGCGGGTCATCGACTCCTTTGCCTCCTCGAGCGAGATCGAGGGGGCCATGGTCGCCCGGACCAGCAGGTCCCCCTCGTTCAGACGGGGGACGAACTCGGACCCGAGACGGGTGTACAGAATGCCTCCGACGACAAGGAGCGCCAACGCAGTTCCTATGGCTGCCTGCGGCTTACGGACGAAAAAGGTCACCGCAGGACGGTATACGTCCACGAGCCAACTGACGACGACGAATTCCTTGTGCCCTGAAGCCGCTTGCTTCGGCCGCCGCATCAGGAAGCTGCCGAGCACGGGCGCCAGCAATACGGAGAAAATCATGGATCCCAACATGGCGAAGGCCATCGCCTGCGCCATCGGCCGGAACGTCTTCCCTTCCACGCCCTGCAGCGTGAAGAGCGGCAGGAACACGATCACGATGATCAGCAGGGAAAGGACGATAGGCTTGGCTACCTCCGTGCAGGCCCGCAGAACGACTCGAGCAACCGGTTCGTCGGCATGTCCGGTCCGGAGCATCCGGTCGATGTTCTCCGCCATCACCACCGATCCGTCCACCAGCAGCCCCAGTGCGATCGCCAGCCCGCCGAGAGACATCAGGTTCGCGGAGACGCCGAAGTACCGCATGAGGAGAAACGAGAAGGCGAGCGAGAAGGGGATCGCGGCAAGGACCACGACGCTCGGCCTTATCCCGCCGAGCATCGCGAGCTGGATCAGCACGATGAGGATCATTGCCTCGGCCAGGGCTTTCGTCACTGTCCTGACGCACCTCGCGACGAGCGTGGCCTGGTCGTAGTACGGGACGACCTTGATCCCCGGCGGAAGGACCTTGTTGATCTCCTCCATCCGGGATTTTACGTCCCCGATGACGGTGGAGGTGTTCGTCCCGATGAGCTTCAGGACCATGCCTACGACCGCCTCCCCCTTTCCGTTCATGGTCGCCAGCCCGCGGCGGATCTCCCCGCCGATCCCCACGTCTGCGACCTGGTTCAGGAAGACGGGCGTGCCGGACTTCGACTTGAGTACGATGTGCTCCAGGTCGGCGATCTTCTCGGCGAGGCCGACGGAGCGGACTATATACTCCTCGGCGTTTTTGACGATGAACTCGGCGCCCACGTTGGAGTTGTTCGCCTTGACGGTCTCGACGACTTCGTGCAGGGAGAGGTCGTATCGAAGAAGGTCGGCCGGGCGGACCTGGATGTGGAACTGCTTGACGTCCCCGCCCAGCGAGAGAACTTCCGTAACCCCCGGGACGGTCTGGAGGTTGAACTTGATGAGCCAGTCCTGGATCTCCCGGATCTGCTGAGGCGTGCGTTTACCGGTATCGTCTTCCACGAAGTAGAACAGGATCTGGCCGAGCCCTGTCGATATGGGTCCCATCTCCGGTTCGCCGAACCCCGAAGGGATTTCCTCCCGGGCGAGCTGGAGTCTTTCGTTCACCAGTTGCCTGGCGAAATAGATGTCGGTTCCGTCCTCGAAGTAGACGTTGACGACCGAAAGCCCGAAGTTGGAGACGGAACGGATTTCATGAAGGTTAGGAAGGCCGTTCAGGGCGACCTCGACCGGATAGGTTACGTACTTTTCCACCTCCTCGGGGGCAAGGCCCGACGTCTCCGTGAAAACCTGGACCAGGGTCGGAGTCACGTCGGGGAAGGCGTCCACGGGAAGCTGACGATAACTGTAAACGCCGCCGGCCAGGACCAGCGTCCCCAGAACGGCCATAAGGAGACGGTTGCGAAGGGCGAACGGTATGATTTTTTCCATGGTTTCGATCCCCCCCCTCAGTGCGCGTGGCCGTCGCCGAAGGCGCGCTTGGACAACTGGGCCTTAAGGGTGAAGGCGCCGCTTTTTACGTATTGCGTTCCCGGCTTGATGCCCGATGTGATTTCCACGTGGGTCTCGTTGGACCGTCCGACCGTCACGGGCTGAAGGACGAATCCTTCGTCGGTCTTGACGAATACGGACGGTTTGTCCTCGACCGTCTGGATGGCGGTCTTGGGAACCAGCAAGGAGACCGGAACGGAATCGACGGTGATCAGACCCGTCACGAACAGGCCGGGGCGAAGGTTGCCGCCCGTGTTGGGCAGCACGACGCGCGCCACGGCGGTGCGGGTCTGTTCTCCCACCAGGGGACCGATATACGAGATAACGCCGCTCGTGTCGGGGATTCCGTGCCCTGCGGATACGACGACAGGCTGGCCTTTCCGGATAAACGGCATGTCCTTCTGGTAGACGCTCAAGTTCACCCAGACCGAGTTCAAATCCGCGACTATGAAGACCTCCGCGTCCTCCTTGTGCGCTTCCCCCGTCGATATGTGCTTCTCGATGACGGTTCCTTCGAAGGGGGCGGCGATCTCGTATCGCGTATAGGACATGTCCGGTTGGGACGGGAGCTGCGCCAGGTATTCGTCGGAGAATCCCAGGGAGTGGAGCTTCTGCTCTGCGGAGCGCAGCTCGATGCGGGCCTCGGCGAGAGCCTGCTTCGCCTGGAGATAATCCTGCTCGGGGGAGATCTTCTTTTTCCAGAGGTCCTCTTCCCTGGAAAAGGTGGCCCGGGCCAGCGCGAGTTTCTCGGTGGCGTTGAGAAACGCCGCCTTGGCGTCGGCGAGGTCGCGGCTCTCCAGCACGGCCATGACCTCGCCCTTGTGCACGCGATCCCCAAGGCCCTTTCGTACTTCCCTCACGACCCCTGAGACGCGCGGAACGACGTGCGCCAGGCGGTCGGCGTTGGGCACGACCTCCCCGGGGAGGCTGACGTGAATCTTCAGGTTCCCCGGCGCCGCCGTGCCGACCTCGATGCCGAACTCCTTCAGTTCGGCGTCGCCGAGCCGGACGACGGCATTTTCCGCGTGTTCGTCGTGCTCCTCGTGCCCGCGCCCGTCATTATGGCTTCCTTCCTCGCGCGCCGCGGGAGTTGGTGTCCTCTGCGGCCCGAATTGCCGGAACGCCACCGCCGCCACTATGACTCCCGCCGCCGCCGCCGCGACGATGATCGCGGTCCTTTTGTTTGTCATTTCGTCGCTCCTTGCATGGTTTCGGGTATTTGCCCGGCCGCGTCGGGCACTCTTCCGATCGACCTGCCCAGGTCGGCGGCAGCTTTGTGGTATGCAGTCAGCGCGGAGATGTATTGGCCTTTTGCCTCGAAAAGGGTTCGCTGGGAGTCCAGGACGTCCAGGTACCCGAATTTCCCCTGGCGATAGCCCTCGCTGGCGGCATCGAAAGCGCTTTGGGCGCCCGGCAGGACGGTGGCTTTAAGGGCGTCGATTTCCAAAACCGCCGTTGACAGGGCCTGCCACGCCTCGGCCAATGCCGACCACGCCTTGGCTTCCGCCGCCGCCCCCTCCCGCTCGGCCTTGGACAGAAGCCGCTGCGCCTCCAGTATTCCCCCCTGGTTCCGGTCGAAGAGGGGGAGGGGGATCGATATTCCCGCGACGAAGGCGCTGTCGTCGGATTCCCTGAAGCTGCGGACGCCGGCCGCGATCGTCACATCGGGGATACGGATCGCTTTCTGTAGAGCGGCGGCGGCCCTCCTACGTTCTTTTTCGGTCGCCCAGCGGGCGATGTCGGGATTACCGCGGACTTCCACCGGCAGCCGATCGGCGGGAGGGATTGGCGACACCCGGTCGAGCGGTCCGACGGCCCTGTCGAAGGCAGGGACACCGCTTCCCCACGCGGCGGCCAGCTTCTTCCTTGCGGCTTCAAGGCCCCGCTGCGCGCGCGCCTGCTCGATCCGGCCGTTCGAAAGGGCGACCCCCGCCTTGGTCTCCTCGACGGGAGAGACCTTTCCGGCCTTGACCCGGGCGGACACGGCGTCGTAGGTCTGCTCCGAGAGGCGAAGCAGCTCCTGCGAAAGAGCCAGGCGCTCCTGGGCGGCAAGAACGTCCACGAAGGACTTGCTCGTCTCCGTCAGCACGTCCGCGCGCTTGGCTTCGTAGTCCCACATGGCCAGTGCGCGTTCGAGGGACGCGACGCTGGTCCTTTTCCGCCGTTTCCCGCCCAGCTCGATCCGCTGGCCGATCTCGACCGTCGTCTCCGCGCCGTCGAAACTCCGCAGCGTTCCGGAGCCGGCGAAGTTCTCCACCTCGACGCCGATCTCGGGATTAGGCCGAAGTCCCGCCTGCAGTGTTCGCGCCTCCGCGACGCGGACCTCTATGGAAAATGCCGCCAGTTCGGGGTTGTGCCGCAGCGCGAGGGACAGCGCGTCATGCAACGCGATATCGCCCATCGGCTCGGGCGGCCCGGCAGGCGATGAAGCAGCACCTGCCGGTTTAATGGCCCCGCCTGCGGCGGCGATAAACAGAACTATGGCGATGGGAATCAAATATCTCTTGCGCATGGTCCCTCCGAAACATAATCGAAATCGTTGCCCCGAACGCCGGGGAAGATAGTCGAATACCGACCGGAGGGGGTTAGATCAGAAGGACGGTGTTGCGGAGAGAAATCGACGTCGGATCGGGGAGATCAATCCGGATTCCCGAATGGGGAACGGCCGTCCTCATGCCTGGCGTCGAGGCGCCTGCAAAAACAGCAGGCGCACCATCCGCATGAGGGACCGGGTTCGCCATTTGGGTTACCAGGGGCGTACCGCTGTTTCCTATATCGTTGACCAGGACGGGAAAGTCCACGCAGGGATCGCAGTGGTCCTGGCGCGACGATGCGAAGCGGCTCCGGTCGGGGTCCGCAAGCGGCGGCGTCGCTCTGCCGGACGACGATAAACACACGCCGCCCGGCGCGGCTGTCTCGAAGGCGACGTGTCCGTCGGCTCCGAAGCAGAGGACGATCCCCCCGAACCCGCCTAATCCGGGAATTGAAGCGGAAAGGACGATAGCCCACGCAATGAGCGGAATCCTGCGAAAACGCCTCACGCCGCCAGCCTCGCTCCTTATGCTTTAATGTCCGTCGGCCGATTCGATGCCGTTCGTAATGATGCAGAACATGATGGCACAGTTTTATCGTATCTTTCGAAAAAGCTCCTGCCGCCGGGCAGGCTCCTTGCGTTATCCTGGATCTCATGCGATATAAGAACATTCTAATATTCCATAAGGAGGAAAAATGGACACCGACCGCGCGTACGAATGGGCCGACCTGCTGAAGGCTTTCGCCCATCCCACGCGGCTTCAGATCCTGGACGAGCTGCGCAGGGGGACACGGTGCGTGACGGACATGGAGGAGATCCTCCCCGTCACTCAGGTGAACATCTCACAGCACTTGACGGTCCTGCGCAACGCGAAGCTTGTGGATTTCGCCCAGGACGGAGCGCTGCGATGCTACTACCTTAGCCGTCCCAAGCTGGCGGAAGGGATATTGGGCATGCTTGAAGCGGACTTTCCGATAATCCGCAAGGCGAAGGAGCAGATCGACAGGGAGAAGGAGCGGGCAAGGAAGGAACAGGTGGCGTCCCGTGGCTGACGGATTCCGCTCTCCACTCATGGAACACGACCCGCACGAGACGCCGGTCTTCCTGCCGGAAAACCTGCTGGAAGCGGCGAGGGTCAAAAAAGGTTTTCGGAAAATGACGGTCCCATCCGGCTGCCTGCTGGACTTCGACGGGGAGCTGGTCGAGCACCTTGTCGCCGCGGGGCGGGCCGTCTGCGACCCTGACTGGCCGTGCTTTCATACCCGGCTGTTCCGGTGGAAGGCGGGGAGGACCGAATACGGCGTGATCGGCGGCACGGTCGGCGCCCCGTTTGCCGTTCTCGTCGCCGAGGAACTGTTCGCCCTCGGCTGCCGGGCGCTCGTGAGCATTTCTTCGGCGGGGCTCATCGCTCAGGGCTTTTCTCCGCCGTTTTTCCTCCTGATCGAGAAAGCGTTGCGCGACGAGGGGACCAGCCATCATTACATGCCGGCGGGGAGATATTCGGTTGCTTCCCCATCCCTTATGACGGTTGTGACGCGGCGGACGGCGGAAATGGAGATCCCCGTCTTTCGTGGAGCTTCCTGGACGACCGACGCCCCGTTCCGCGAGACCGAATCGGCGATCGCGGCGCGGCGAGAGGAAGGCGTCGTCTCGGTGGAGATGGAGGCGGCGGCGCTGCTGGCCTTGGGAGCGGCAATCGGAAAGCCGGTCGTCTGCCTGGCCCACGTCACCAATGCCATGGCCACGCGCGGGGACGATTTCGAAAAAGGGGGAGATGCCGGTCTGGAGGAGTCCCTGTCGGTTTGCGCACTGGCGCTCGAAGCCGCTGTTGCACATGCAACGTCGGGGTCTGGCGATGGGGCTGAATGAGTTCTCCGGGGACATCGCAGCCGCCTGCGGCCTGATCGATGCTTTCCGGATGGGAGAGACGCTTAAGAAGGAGGAGGCGCACCCATGAGCCGCCGGATCTACCTGGATTTCAACGCCAGCACTCCGATAGCGCCGGAAGCGATCGAGGCGATGCGTCCGTTCCTGGCGGACCACTACGGCAATCCGTCGAGCCTTCACTGGGCGGGCATGCCGGCGAAAGACGCAGTGGAGAAGGCGCGCGGAAAAGTGGCGGGACTATTGGGTTGCGACCCGACGGAGGTCGTCTTCACAAGTGGCGGGAGCGAGTCGAACAACCATGCCATAAAGGGGATCTTCTTCGCGAACCGGGACAGGGGTGAACACATCATCACTACGGCAGTGGAGCACCCTGCCACCCTGAATCCCTGCCGCTTCCTCGAAAAGCTGGGCGCGAAGGTGACCGTCCTTCCGGTCGACCGTCATGGAATGGTGGCCCCGGAAGACGTGCGCAATGCCGTAACGCCTAAAACCATCCTCGTCACCGTGATGCACGCAAACAACGAGGTGGGAACGATCGAGCCGATTTCCGAGATCTCCGCCATCGCCCGGGAGGCAAATATATTGTTCCACACGGACGCAGCGCAAACCGTGGGTAAGATCCCGGCCGATGTCGACGAACTGGGAGTAGATCTTCTCTCGGTGGCCGGGCACAAGGTCTACGCCCCGAAGGGGATCGGCGCCCTCTACATTCGGGAAGGGACGAAGATCGAGCCGTTCGTGCACGGGGCGGGGCACGAGGCGGGACGAAGGGCGGGCACCGAGAATGTTTTGCTGTCTGTCGCGCTGGGCGCGGCGTGCGAGGTCGCCCGGAAATGGATCGGGATGCCGCAGGTCAGTGCCTTGCGCGACCGTTTCTGGGAGGGGCTCAAAGGAATTTTCGGTGAAAAAGTGACGCTGAACGGTCACCCGAGAGAA
>DATBLU010000147.1:0-3836 GCA_036555205.1 Candidatus Deferrimicrobiaceae bacterium | reverse complement strand
TTCGCGGGAGGGGCGAGCTCGACGGATATCATCGAAGCGGCGGTGAAGGCTTACCTTTCCGCCATCAACCGCTGGGTGGCGGCCGAGGAGCGGGAGAAGGCCGCGCGAAAGGGATCGCGAAAGGCAAGGGAAAAGGCGCCGACCGCGGCGGTCTGACGCGGACGTGTTAGCGGGCCGGCCCGTATGAGCGGGCCGGCCCCCTGACGCCGCCTACCTGTACTCTTCCCGGGGGGGAGAGAATGCATCCAGCGCAACCGCCCCCCGCGGCCCGGTGACGACCTTGTGGAGGACCCCCCCGGGGACGAGGTATATGTCGTTCGCAGAAAGGCGCCTCGTCTCCCCCGCGACCGTCAGCTCCATATCCCCCGACATCATGATACCCATCTGCTCGTGTGGGTGGGAATGCTCCGGCACCACGGAGTCGGGCTCAAGTGTTACGAGGGAGAACATGAGCTTCTCTCCCGATGCGATTTTCGCCGTCACCCCCGGCGCGAGCTCCCGGGACTTCATCTCGTCGGGATTCCATATCCGGTGCATCGGCCTTCCTCCTTGTTTCCCCCTGATCGAGGGCGGATTTTTCATCGCGGGCCGTCGGGCGGAGTTGGGGTATTATAACCGCATAGGTATCTCCGACGGGTTTACGGGTCCGGCAACCATTCGGCAGCGATTCCTTCATTAAAAAAAAGGCGTTACGCGATGTCCTTTTCCGGCAGTCGAGGAAGGAGGCGCCCTTGGCGGAGCTGCTGGTAAAAACTCCCGATCGAATCCGGCGAAAATGCATGTCCGTACTCAGGGACCTCCTTGGAGGCCTCCATCCGCGCGATTTCGCCGTCCGGCTTTGGGACGGCAGCACCTTGGAAGAGGAACAGGGGGAGCCCAGGCGGTTCACGATGGTCCTGAAACACCCCGGTGCGCTGCGTGCTTTGTTCCGGTCGCCGAGCGAGCTGTCCCTCGGCGAAGCCTTCATATATGACGATTTCGACATAGAGGGGGACATAGGGAGCGCTTTCGCCCTTGCTGACCACCTGGTCAACCTTCAGCCGGGTGTGGGCGGGCGCCTCCGGATTGCGCGGCAGCTGCTCACCCTGCCCTCCCAGGAGCGCGCGCGGGCCGTTCGCCCGTCCGAGAGGCTGCACGGACTGCGCCATTCGAAATCGCGGGACCGGCTGGCCGTCACATACCATTACGACGTTTCGAATGCCTTCTTTTCCCTGTGGCTGGATAGAAGGATGGTCTATTCCTGCGCCTATTTCACCTCCGCCGGAGAGGAGCTGGACACCGCCCAGGAGAGGAAGCTCGACTACATCTGCCGCAAGCTTCGGTTGCGCGGAGGCGAGCGCCTGCTCGATGTAGGCTGCGGCTGGGGCGGGCTGGTCATGCATGCCGCGCTCCTTCACGGCGTCGATGCGACGGGCATCACCTTGAGCCGTCCACAGGCGGAGCTGGCGAACGAGAGAATTAGGCAGGCAGGGGTATCGGACCGATGCCGTGTGGAGGTCCGCGATTACCGGGACGTCGGCGAGACGGGGGTTTACGACAAGCTGGTCAGCGTCGGCATGTTCGAACATGTCGGGAAGGGCCGCCTTTCGGAATATTTCCGGCGAGCCTTCAGCCTTTTGCGTCCGGGCGGGGTCTTCCTGAACCATGGCATAGCGTGCAACCCGGCTTTTCCCCCGATTCCGGGGCCTTCATTCGCCGACCACTACGTCTTTCCGGACGGGGAGCTTGTCCCTATCGGCGCCACGCTGGACGCTGCCGAGGCAAACGGATTCGAGGTCAGGGACGTGGAAAGCCTGCGGGAGCACTATGTCCTTACGCTTCTGCACTGGGTGCGGCGCCTGGAGGCCCGCCGCGATGAGGCATGCCGCGCCGCCGGCGAGACGACCTACCGGCTGTGGCGGCTTTACATGGCCGGGGCGGCCCACAAGTTCCGGACGGGCAGGAACAACGTCTACCAGGCGCTCCTGGTCAAGACCGACCGGGGAGCAAGCGGACTGCCGCTGACAAGGTCCGACTGGTACGCCTGAAAGCGGGAGTTCAGCATTTAGATCTCTCGGGCGGATCCGGAAGGACGTACCCGGCATCGGGGATGACCAGCGGCGGGGGCAGCCCGCCCAGGTGTCTGCGCGCCATGTCGACCGCCTCGCCAAGCGAGGCCGCGGGAGTCATACCCATCCGCTCCACGTCCCCCGGCCGCAGGGAGGAAATCAGGATTGCGCGGCAGGCTCCCGCCTTGACGAGGGCGGCGTGCGCCGTCTGTCCGTAAATCTGGTAGTTCGCGCGGAGCTCCGCTTCCATCTCCGCGGCATCGCTGAACCGGAACCACGGAAAGAACTGCGGGCTTCCGAAACCGTCCGGGCACTCCGCCAGAAGTATAAGCGCTCCCCCCGGCTCCAGGGCGGCGAACGCCTGGTCCATCGCCTTGTGCGCCTGTATGAAATTGATGTCCTTGGGGTATCCGCCGGCCGAGGCGATGACGAGCGGATACCTTCGCGGTATCCGCACCCGGTAGATCCTGGCGTACCGCTCGCACCCCTCCTCGTGGGCCTTCTGCCAATGACCCGCCACGGCATCGAACAGCTGTTTGTCGGGCGTGAGGAGAGTATTGACCAGGAACGAAGGCGGCGCCATTGAAACGGCCTCGACGATGTCCTCGTGCACGGGGTTGCCGGCGAGCATTCCGGGGCGTGCAAGCGGGTGCTTTCCGGGGCCGTCCGGTAGGAAGATGCGGAAGTGGGTGGCCTCCGCGGTCTTGCGCGCGGCGCAGCCCGGGACCAGCGCCTTCCTCCCTCCGCCGAATCCGGCGAAGTAATGGAAGGAGATCGTGCCGGTCAGGACGACCCGGTCTTTCTCCGTCAACGATCGGCACAGCATGACGGGCGTCCCGCGGGAAGTGGTCCCGACGCGGACCGTCTCCCCGTCCGGGTCCGACTGCTCCACGTGTATTCCGGAAGCTATCTCGGGGCCGACCACCGACCGGAGCTCCTCCACCGATAGAGCGCGGTGCGTCCCCCGGGCCACGTACAGGGTGACCCTGTCCCTGGGAATCCCCGCCGCGTCCGTTTCCCGCAGCAGGGGGGCAAGGAGCTTTTCCGTGGCGCTGTACCTGGTCACGTCCGAGACCGCGACGGCGACGGATTCGCCGGGCTTGAGCATCTGGCGCAGGGGGAGGCATCCGATGGGCCGCGCGATCCGATTCCGGAGCAGCTCCTCCTCGGAGGGAGGCAGCATGGGAGATCGCGCGGAAAGCACGTCGAATGTCTCGAAAACGCCCTCCGGGAACGCCACCTTCGTTCGGCCGTAGTTAAGCGCCTGGATTCGGTTCGCCCTGGAACCAGGCATCATAGGGATCGGGTTCATTTATCCTTTTCCCCCTTCGATGGATCGTCGGGATGTCGATGGACATGGTGAATCTCGGGGTGCTCGTGCTCATGCTCGTGCCAATAGTCCTCGTGCAGGTGGCGGTGTAAATGGACCAGGTTTGCGGCCAGGAGCAGGGAGCGGTCGGAAAGGATGCTCTCGGGAGTCCCGGAGGCGAGAACCCTGCGGTCCTCTCCGAGCACGATGACCCGCCGGGCGATGTCCGGGACGATATGCAGGTCGTGAGTCGCGGTGACCACGGTCTTCCCGCGTTTTTCCATCCCCATGATCAGGTCAACCAGCCCTCTGCTGCTGCGCGGGTCGAGCCCCGCCGTCGGCTCGTCGAGCAGCAGGACCTGCGGGTCCATCACAAGGACGGAGGCGATGGCCACTTTCTTTTTCTCGCCCGCCGAAAGAGCGAACGGGGGTCTGCCGGCAAGACCTCGCAGCCCGAAACGGTCGATCGCCTCCATCAC
>DATBLU010000143.1:0-3091 GCA_036555205.1 Candidatus Deferrimicrobiaceae bacterium | reverse complement strand
GTGACGGTGATCGAGGCGGGTCCGTGCACCGTCGTGCAGAGGAAAACCGGCCGGGACGACGGATACGATGCGGTCCAGATCGGGTTCGGGGCGAAGAAGGCTCACCGCGCCGCCAAGCCCATGGTCGGCCATTTCCGGAAGGCGGGAAAAGGCGCATTCGGGGCCCTCAAGGAGCTCCGGGTTCCCACCGAGTCCCCCCTCGACGCGGGACAGGAAATCCACGTCGACATCTTCAAGGAAGGCGATTTCGTCGACGTCACGGGGCAGACCAAGGGAAGGGGATTCACCGGGGTCGTCAAGCGATGGAATTACAAGGGCGGGCGCGCCACGCACGGCTCGATGTTCCACCGCGCTCCCGGTTCTATCGGCGCTTCCGCATGGCCCTCCCGGGTCATCAAGAACATCAAGATGGCCGGGCACTACGGGAACGAAAAGGTGACCACCCTCAACCTGAAGGTGGTGGGCGTCCAGCCGGACAAGAACCTGCTGCTGGTCAGGGGCGCCGTGCCGGGGGCCCGGAACAGCCTGGTCTTCGTCCGCCTCGCGGTGAAGAAAAGCAACCAAGCGGCAGGGAGTCGATGATGGCGACGCTGGATATGGTCGATAAGGAACGGCAGGTGAAGGAGACGGTGGAGCTGCCCGAATCCGTCTTCGGCGCCGAGGTGAAGACGCATCTCCTCCACCACGCCGTGGTGGCGACGCTTGCGGCGCGGCGCGCCGGGACGGCGTCGACGAAAACCCGCAAGGACGTCTCCGGCGGCGGGAAGAAGCCGTTCCGCCAGAAGGGGACCGGCAGGGCGCGCATGGGGTCCAGCCGCTCGCCCCTGCTGCGGGGCGGTGGAACGGTTTTCGGGCCTCACCCACGCGGCTACGAGATCAAGGTCAACCGGAAGGCGATGAAGGCGGCGCTGCGTTCGGCATTGAGCGCCAAGGCGAAGGAAAACAAGCTGCTGCTGGTCGACGACCTGGACCTGTCCGCCCCGAAGACCAAGGAGTTCCTGAAGGTGGCGGGCGCGCTGGGGCTTTCGGATGCGCTGCTGGTGGTCGACGGCCCTTCCGGAAACCTGGGCCTCGGGGTCAGGAACCTGAAATCGTTCAAGGCGCTGCCCGTCTCGGCGATCAACGTCTATGACATCCTTTCGTACGACCAGCTCGTGATCACACGCCCCGCGCTCGAAAAAATCACGGAGGTGCTCGGATAATGAACCCCTCCGACGTCCTCAAGCGGCCCCTGATCACCGAAAAGGCGACCCTCCTCAAGGGAACCTCCAACGCCGTGTCCTTCGAAGTCGACCGGCGCGCGAAGAAGAAACAGATCCAGGAAGCCGTGGAAAAGATGTTCAAGGTGAAGGTCATCGACGTCCGGACGATGAACGTGACCGGCAAGGTAAAGCGCCGCGGGCGCACCGTCGGGCTGCGCCCGGGCTGGAAGAAGGCCGTGGTCACCCTCAAGGCGGGCGACAAGATCGAGTTCTTCGAAGGCGTGTGACGGACCGCAAGGGAAGGAGCGGATAGAGATGGGAATCAGGAAATTCAAGCCGACCTCTCCCGGCGTTCGGGCAATGACGGTCCTGACCAACGAGGATCTCACCCCGAAGAAGCCGGAGCGGCAGCTCGTCGAGAAGAAGCGGAGCACCGGCGGACGGAACAACCGGGGGTCGATCACCTGCAGGCATCATGGGGGCGGGCACAAGCAGAAGTACCGGATCGTCGACTTCAGGCGCGACAAGAAGGACATCCCGGCGGCGGTCGCGGCGATCGAGTACGACCCCAACCGCTCCGCCAGGATCGCGCTTCTCCACTACGTCGACGGCGAAAAACGCTACATCCTTTGCCCGGCAGGCCTTTCGGTCGGGGACACCGTCGTCGCGGGCGCCAACGCCGACATAAAACCGGGGAACGCTCTTCCGATCCGGAACATCCCCGTCGGCACCCTCGTGCACAACGTGGAGCTGAAGATGGGTAAGGGCGGGCAGATCGCCCGGTCGGCCGGGAGCGTCGTCCAGATCCTGGCGAAGGAGGGTCAGTACGCCCACCTGAGGCTTGCATCAGGGGAAGTCCGGCTCGTCTTCATCGACTGCATGGCTACGATCGGCCAGGTGGGCAACCTCGACCACGAACAGGTATCCCTGGGCAAGGCGGGCAGGAGCCGCTGGATGGGGATACGGCCGTCCGTTCGGGGCGTCGCGATGAACCCGGTGGATCACCCCCTTGGCGGAGGAGAGGGGAAGTCGTCCGGCGGGAGGCATCCATGCACCCCGTGGGGGAAGCCGACGAAGGGCTACAAGACGCGGAAGAATCCGTCGACCGACCGGTACATCGTCAAGCGGAAGAAATAACGCAGAAGGGGCGGGAACAAAGTGGCGCGATCCGTCAAGAAGGGTCCTTACGTAGAGGAAGGCCTCATGCGCAAGGTGCGCAAGGCCTTGGAAACGGGCGAAAAGAAGGTCATCAAGACCTGGTCCCGGCGTTCGACGATAACCCCGGACATGGTGGGATACACCTTCGCGGTCCACAACGGCCGGAAATTCATGCCCGTCTTCGTGACCGAGAACATGGTGGGGCACAAGCTGGGCGAGTTCTCCCCCACAAGGACGTTCCACAGCCATTCAGGGGACCGCAAGGCGAAAGTGAAGAAGTAAGGGATTTTCAAGGAGAGGCAGATATGGAAGCCAGAGCGACGGCGAAATTCATGCGCTTGTCCCCCCGGAAGGCGCGGCTGGTGGTCGACCTGATCCGCGGGAAGAAGATCTCCGAGGCAAGGACGGTGCTCTCGCTCGCGAAGAAAGCGTCGGCCTCGGTGGTGAAAAAAGTGCTCGATTCGGCCGTGGCCAACGCGGGGCAGACAGGGGTCATCGACCTGGACACCCTTTACGTGAAGCAGGCGTACGTCGATCTCGGGGCATCGATGAAGCGGTTCCGTCCGGCCCCGATGGGCCGGGCGCACAAGTACCGCAGGCGGTCGAGCCACATCACCATCGTGGTGGACGAAGCGTAACCGGAAACGGGAGGGAGGGACTTTTGGGACAGAAGACGCATCCGTACGGGTTTCGGCTGGGGATCATAAAGAGCTGGCGGTCGCGGTGGTATT
>DATBLU010000140.1:0-9393 GCA_036555205.1 Candidatus Deferrimicrobiaceae bacterium | reverse complement strand
GGTACCTCGGCAAGGAGCAGAGGAAGCTGGCGCCCCCGGGGTGACTCGAACACCCGGCACGCGGTTTAGGAAACCGCTGCTCTATCCGCCTGAGCTACGGGGGCTCCGTTTCGCCTTCTTACGCCCGATCTCCTACTCGTTGAATTTAAGCAGGGAGAAAACCTTCTCCCCTTTGAGCTTGTCCCTGCCCTTAAGACTTGTCAGTTCCGCCAGGAAACAGCACTCCACTATATCCGCACCGAGCTTTCTGAGCAGTCCCGAAACCGCCGCCATCGTCCCGCCCGTGGCAAGCACGTCGTCGGCGATTATTACGCGCATTCCCGGCCGTATGGCGTCTTCGTGGATCTCGAGCTTGTCCTTGCCGTATTCCAGGTCGTACGCGGCTGCTATCGTCTTGTAGGGAAGCTTCCCCGGCTTGCGCACTAGGATGACCCCGACGCCAAGCTTGTAGGCCATCGCCGCTCCCATTACGAACCCGCGCGCCTCTACGCCGACCACCGCTTCCACGCCATCGTCGAAATGCCGATGGGCCATAAGGTCGATCGCCCGCTGAAACGACGCGGGGTCCGACAGCAGCGTCGTGATGTCCTTGAACTGTATCCCCTTCTTCGGAAAGTCGGGGATGTTGCGTATCCTTTTCTTGAGCGCCCTCATCCGCGATCGTCCGCCCTATGGGAGATAGTCCGTCGGGTCCACCGGCCTTCCATCCACTACAAGCTCGAAATGGAGATGATAGGCCGTCGCGTTGCCGGTCCTGCCTACCGTGCCGATCACCGATCCGGCCTCTACGGCATCGCCAGATTTTACATGAATTTCCTTTAAATGTCCGTAGAGCGACTTCGTTCCTCCGCCGTGGTCCAGCACCGCCGCGTTGCCGAATCCCCGCAATCCTTTTCCTGCGTACGACACGAGGCCCGACTCGGCGGCGAGCACGGGCGTCCCTTCCGGAGCGAGGATGTCGATCCCGTTGTGGTGCCGCCCCCCTCTTCCGCCGAACCCGGACGCCAAGGCGCCTGAAACGGGCCATCTGAAATCCCGGTAAACGGCGCCTCCGGACTCCGTGCCGGTCTGAACCGCACGTCCGGCTGCGCATCCGGCGAGGATGAACGCGGCGAGGATCGCGTTGAACGCCCGGCGCTTTATTCGGGGAACCCGCATTGGCCTACCAGAGGGACGAACCGGCATCCGCCTATGAATTCCGTTTTGGCCTTTCCTTTTTCCTTGCGCACGCGGACCAGATCCTGCTCCCACCTGCCGCCGATGGGGATCACCATTATGCCGTCTTCGGCCAGCTGATCGAACAGAGGGGGCGGCAAATCCGGCGATGCGGCGGTGACGAGCACCCTGTCGAAGGGAGCCTCGTCGGGAACGCCCATGGTTCCATCCCCCACCCGGAATTTGGCGTTCTCAACCCCGAGCTCGCGCAGAAGCGCCTCGGCCGCCCTGGAGAAGTCCGCGAATCGCTCGATGGTGACCACCTCCCGCGCCAGGCGGCACAGGACGGCGGTCTGGTATCCGGATCCGGTTCCGATCTCGAGCACCTTCTCGTCCCCTTTAAGGCGCAGCGCATGGGTCATCTCCGCCACTATGAAAGGCTGCGAGATGGTCTGCCCCTCGCCGATGGGAAGGGGGCCGTCGTCGTAGGCCCGGGAGGCCAGGTGCGGCGGGAGGAACAGGTGCCTCGGGACCTCCTCCATTGCGGCCAGGACCCGCGCGTCTCTTATTCCGCGGGCCCTGATCTGTTCCGCAACCATGCGGCGGCGCAGGATCGCATGCTGGTCGCTTACCATTTCCATCGCCGCAGGGCCCGCAGGGACGAGTAATTCGTGAAGTCCAGGTGGACGGGTGTGACCGAAATCCAGTTGTTTTCGACCGCCTCCAGGTCGGACCCGGGCATCTCCTCGCTCCGGAGGCTGTCGCCTCCGATCCAGTAGTACTTCCTTCCCCGCGGGTCCTTCTTCTCGACGATTGAATCCCCGTATATGCGCTTGCCCTGGCGGGTGATGCGGACTCCGTGCACTTCCTCCGCCGGGACGTTCGGCAGATTGATGTTGAGCAGCGTGTCCTTGGGAAGACCCTGCCTCAACACCTTCCGCGCGGCGCGCTGTGCGAATTCCGCAGCTACGTCGAACCGGAAGTGGTTGCGCGAGGCCAGGGACAAGGCGATCGACGGGATGCCCAGCAGCGTCCCCTCCATCGCCGCCGACACGGTTCCGGAGTACGTGATGTCGTCCCCAAGGTTAGCCCCCTTGTTGATGCCGGATGCCACGAGGGCCACCTTCTTCTTTTTGAGGATGCCGTTCACCGCCAGGTTCACGCAGTCCGTCGGAGTCCCGTCCACGGAGTACACCCGGCTGCTTATCTTCTCTATCCTCAAGGGGTGCGAAAGCGTAAGGGCATGGCTGGCCGCGCTCCTCTCGCGGTCCGGCGCGACGACGTAAACCGTGCCCAGCTCGCGCATCGCATCGGCGAGCGCGGCGATCCCTTCGGATCGGACTCCGTCGTCGTTGCACACGAGGATGATGGGCTGAGATTGCTTCAAGACGGTATGCGGACGGCTATCCGGAAAAAAGTTGGTCGGGGCGACTGGACTTGAACCAGCGACCCCTTGCACCCCATGCAAGTGCGCTACCAGGCTGCGCTACGCCCCGACCCGGGGAAAAAAGCATATTACCCGTCCTTCTCGGCGTTGTCACGCCAAAACCACCAGTACATCCTATCATCATGCGCGGCCGAAATCGTCCTCGATCCGCTCGATGTCGTCTTCTCCGAAATAGTCCCCGCGCTGCACTTCTATTATTACGAGCGGAGCCTCCCCGGTGTTCCGGACGCGATGGAGCGCGCCCAGGGGAATGTCCAGCGAATCCCCGCCCCTGACCGGAATCTGTTCGCCGTCGCGGGTTACCAGCCCCTCTCCCCCTACAACATGCCAGTGCTCGGACCGTCTCCGGTGCCTCTGGAGGCTCAGCCTCTTTCCCCGGTCGACGACGATCCGCTTCACCTTGTGGTCTTTTTCATCGGAGAGGACGACGAAATATCCCCAGGGGCGGCGGCCCTCCATGTTCGAATTCCCGGCCTGCGGGGGATTGGGCTTGTCGGGGGGCTTAATTTTCCAGAATCTCCCGGATCTTGGTCAGGTCTTTCTTGACGCGCTGAAGGAGCGCCCTTTGGTTCTTCTCTTCCAGATTCAAATTGAGCTGTTTGCTTTTTTCCTTAACGCGTTCCTTTAACTTTTTGCGCGCCCCTTCGATCGTGAATCTCTCTTCGTAAAGAAGCCTTTTGATTTCAAGGAGGGTATCGAGCTCCTGCCGGTTGTAGACCCGGTGCTTGGAGCGGTTCTTGGATGGAGTCAGTCGAAATTCGGTTTCCCAGAACCGTACGACGTAAGGCTCGACGCCGAGGATGCCGCTGACCTCACCGATCTTGAAGTAGAACTTATCCGGTATGCCGGACCTCGTCACGCACGCCCCTGGAGGTCTTTCAGTCTTTCTTGTCGTTGATGTAAGCCTTCAGTATCTGGCTTGGACGGAACGTAAGCACCCGCCTGGCCGTGATCTGGATGTCGTCGCCAGTCTGGGGATTGCGGCCCTTGCGCGGCCGCTTGTCGCGCAGGATGAAATTGCCGAACCCGGAGATCTTTATTTTTTCTCCGTTTTTCAGGTTGGCCTTCATGGTGTCGAAAATCGCTTCAACGATGTCCTGCGACTCCTTCTTCGACAGGCCGCCGACCTTCTCGTAGACGATCTCGACCAACTCCGCCTTCGTCATGCTTTCCTCCCTCCCGCCGGATCTTACGACGTTCGAATCTTTCCCCCGAACCGATTCTCCAATAAATTTACTATTTTGGTATGTATACTATTAACCTCGTTGTCCGTCAAGGTTCTGTCTTGGGGCTGGATTTTCACCCTGAAGGCGGCGCTCTTTTTCCCTTCCCCGATCTTTTCCCCCATATAAATGTCGAAAACGGATGCGGACTCTATTTCCGCGGACAGGCCGGAAACCATTGCCAGCACGTCTCCGACCGGCACGTGCGACGGAAGGACGCATGCGAAATCCCTGAAAACGGGGGGGAACTTCGGCGCGGCGCGGTGCTGCGCCGCCCTGCGCCCGGCGGCCGTCGCAGCGGCGATCCTGATCTCTCCGAAATAGACCGTGCCCGGAATGTCCAAGGCCTGTTCGAGCTCCCTGCGGACGGCGCCCACCCATCCGACTATTTCCCCGTCCTTGAGTATTTCCGCGGCCTTTCCGGATTCGAGGAAAGGCCTCCTCGAACAGGGGACGAAATGGAACGGGGCGGCGCCCAAAAAATACAACAGCGATTCGGCGATCGACTTGGCGTCGTAGAAGTCGACCTGCGCCTGCCCGCCGCTCCAGTTCTGCGGCAGCCTTCGGCCGTGCAGGACGAACCCCAGGCGCGGCTCTTCGAAATGCCCTTCGGCAAGCGATTTCCCGAACGCCTTTCCGACCTCGAACAACCGCACGTCCTCTACGAACCGGCGCACGTTCGAGGCCACGTTGTGCAGCAGGCCCATCAACAGGTGGGGCCGCATCATGGTCGTGTCGTCGGAGATCGGGTTCTCCAGCCGTATCGCGTCCGCGGGATCGAAAGCAAGAAGCGCCGCGTGCCGACTCCATTCCTTCTCCGAAACGAAGGAGAAGTTGATCGCCTGGGTCAGCCCCTGCGCCCGCAGGTACTCGGAGGAGTCTTCCAGCAGCTTCGCGAACCTGTCGTCCGGCGAGAAGTCGGGAGCTCCGGACTCGGGGTAGGTCGTGGGGATCTTGTCGAACCCGGTGAGACGCGCGACCTCCTCCACAAGGTCTATCTCCCGCTCGATGTCGAACCGGTGAGGGAGGACGGTCACGCTCCACGTCCCCTTCTCCTCTTCCTTGACGGGGAATTCCAGGCGGGAAAAGACCTCCCGGCATTCCTTTTCAGGGTATTCGCGGCCTATGATCCTGCCCGCCCTTCCCGGCCGAAAACGTACGGTCCGGAGGAAGTCCTTCCCCCCCCCGACGTCTATCGTCCCCCTCGCAACCTCGATGGGGGAGAACCCGGAGAGCAGCGATACCGCCCTGTCCGCGGCGTACATCGTCCCGCCGGGGTCCACGCCTCGCTCGAAGCGGTACGAGGATTCGCTGGAAAGACCCAGGCGCCGTGAAGTCCAGCGTATCGATGCGGGCGAAAAATGCGCGCTCTCGAACAGGACGCGCCTGGTCGTATCGAGCACTTCGGTGTTCTGGCCGCCCATCACTCCCGCCACGGCCACCGGGTTTTTGCCGTCCCAGATGAGAAGCATCTCCGGCAGGATGTCCCGCTCGCTGCCGTCGAGGGTAGTGAATTTTCGCCCCACCCCCGACCTGCGAACGTCTATCTTTCCGCCCTCGAGCCGGTCGAGGTCGAAAGCGTGCATGGGCTGCCCCAGCTCCAGGAGAAGGTAATTCGTGATGTCCACTATGTTGTTGATCGGGCGGATGCCGCAAAGCGCGAGCCGCCGCTGCATCCATGCCGGGGACGGGGCGATCGTCGCGCCCGTCAGCACGCGGGCCGAGTACCGCGGGCAAAGCCCGGGATCGGTCACGGTCACCGAAGCCGCGTCCGCAACGGCCGGGCCGCTTTCGCGGACTTCGACGGAGGGGAGGCGGACCTTCTCCCCGGTGACGGCGGCCAGCTCCCTCGCCACGCCCAGCACGCTCAGGCAGTCGCCGCGGTTCGGCGTTATCTCCACTTCCAGCATCCAGTCCGAAAGCCCCAATGCCTCCGCCAACGGCTTGCCCACCGGTGTGTCGGGGGGAAGGACGATGATGCCGGCCGATTCCTCCGACAGGCGAAGCTCCATCTCGGAGCAGAGCATCCCCTCGGACACCTCTCCGCGGATCTTCGCCTTGCGGATCTCCACGCCGTTGGGCAGCTTCGCCCCGATCCGGGCGAGCGCCACGACGTCTCCCGCCTTCATGTTCTTCGCTCCGCAGACGATCCCGAACTCCGCGGCGCCGTCGGTCACGCGGCAAACCGACAGCTTGTCGGCGTTGGGGTGACGCGACTGCGCAAGAATCCTTGCGACGACGACGTTATCGAGCCCTTCGCCCAGGAACCTGCACGAGGAGACCTCGACCCCGGCCATCGTCAGCGCGTCCTGCACCTGCGCGGCCGAAAGCCCGGTGTCCACGAACTCCTTGAGCCATGAGTAGAGGATTTTCACGGCTAGAACTGTGAAAGGAAGCGGATGTCGTTTTCGAAAAACAGGCGGATGTCGTTTATGCCGTGGCGCAGCATGGCTATCCGCTCGACCCCCATGCCGAAGGCGAACCCCGTGTGCTCCTCCGCGTCGTATCCGACGAAACCGAACACCGACGGGTCGATCATTCCGCTCCCGAGGATTTCGAGCCAGCCCGACTCCTTGCACACCCTGCACCCGCCCCCCCTGCAGATGACGCAGCGGATGTCGACCTCCGCGGAAGGCTCGGTGAAGGGGAAGTAGCTGGGCCGGAACCGCAGCGGGAGGTCCGGGCCGAACATCATGCGGCAGAATTCAGTAAGCAGCCCTTTAAGGTCCGCCATGGTGGCGTTTCGGTCGACGGCGAATCCCTCCACCTGGTGGAACATCGGGCTGTGGGTGACGTCGGAGTCGCACCGGTAGACCGCCCCGGGGGCGATGACCCGCACCGGGGGACGAACCGCCTCCATCGTCCTGATCTGGATCGGGGATGTGTGGGTGCGCAGAACGAGGTCCCCCCCCGGCCATCCCACGTAGAAAGTGTCCTGCATGTCCCTGGCGGGGTGGTCCTTCGGGATGTTCAACGCCTCGAAGTTGTAGTAGTCCTTTTCGATCTCGGGCCCTCCGCGCACGGAGAACCCCAGCCGCTGGAAGATGGAAACGATGTCCGCCATCGTCTGCGACACGGGGTGGCGGTGTCCTATCGCCTGGCCCCTGCCGGGAAGGGTCACGTCGATCCGCTCCCTGCCTTCCCTGGCCTGCCGTTCCTTTTCGCGGATTTCCGCAAGCCTTGCGTCGAAGGCGGATTCCAGCGCGCCGCGCGCCTCGTTGGCGGCCGCCCCTATCCGCTTCTTCTCCTCGACCGCAAGCGAGGCGATCGTCTTCAGGATCTCGGATATCTCGCCTTTTTTCCCGAAGTACCGTCCCTTGACCTCGAGAAGGTCGCTTTCGGTCCTCGCCGCGGACAGCGCGCGCAGCCCCGCCTCGGAAAGCTCCCTGACCCGATCGGCTGCGTCCGTCAAACGAAGCGCCTTCCTACGCGATCGCGGCCCTGGCCGTATCGGCCAGCGCCTTGAACGCCGCGGCGTCGTTGACCGCCAGGTCCGCCAGGACCTTCCGGTCCACTTCGACGCCGGCTTTCGACAGCCCGAAGATGAACTGGCTGTACGAGAGCCCGTTCTCCCGGGCGGCTGCGTTGACGCGCACGATCCAGAGGGAGCGTATCTCCCTCTTCTTGTTCCGCCGGTCGCGGTACGCGTACTGCAGGGCGCGCGCCACCGCCTCCTTCGCCGAGCGCAGCAGTCGCCCGCGCCCCCCGCGGAATCCTTTCGCCGCCTTCAGGACCTTGCGGCGCTTCTTATGGGAATGTACGGCTCTTTTTACGCGTGGCATCTCTTTGTTCCCTTCCCTTCAGGTTTTCTTAGATATAAGGCAGCAGGCGGCGGATCGACTTCTCGTTCGCCGGGTTCACGAGAGCGGACTTGCGCAGCCCGCGCTTCCTCTTCCGGTTTTTCGTGGAAAGTATGTGGCTCTTTCCCGCCTTGGCGCGCTTTATCCCGCCCCTTCCGGTCGCCCTGAAGCGCTTGTTCGCGCCGCGGTTGGATTTCATCTTGGGCATTATTTTCCCTCCTGTTTTTCCGCCGGCTTCGCTTGAGGCTGGCCGACCGGCTTTTTCTTGTGGGCGGTGGGGGCGACGACCATCATCATGGTCTTGCCCTCCATCTTCGCGGGAGACTCTATCTTGGAAAGATCGGCGATGGCCTCGGTTACGTGCTTGAGGATCTCGAACCCGCTCTGAGAGGCGTATGTCAGCTCCCTCCCGCGGAACCTCACGGTCACCTTAACCTTGTCGCCCTCTTCCAGGAACCTCCTTATGTGCTTGATCTTCACGTTCAGATCGTGTTCGTCCGTCTTCGGACGGACCTTGATCTCCTTGACCTGGATGACGGTCTGTTTCTTGCGCGCCTCCTGCTCCCGCTTGCTCTGCATGTACTTGAACTTCCCGTAATCCATTATCCGGCAAACCGGCGGAGCCGCCGTCGGCGCAACCTCGACCAGGTCGAGATCGAGCGCCCTCGCTTTCAGAAGCGCTTCGTGCGTGGATACCACCCCAAGCTGCTCGTTGTCCACTCCTACCAGCCTCACCTCCGGTACCTGGATCTGCTCGTTGATTCTCGATTCCTTGCTGATGGCTTCCTCCTTTAGGTGGTGGTTTTTTCCAATTCGCCGCGAAGGGTCCCGATGAACTCATCGAGCGACATGGGGGGGAGCTGCTCCCCTCCCCTTCTTCTCGGCGACACCTGCTTCTGCGTCATTTCACGGTCCCCGATCACCAATGCGTACGGGACCTTCTGCATCTGGGATTCGCGGATCTTGTACCCGAGTTTCTCGTTGCGGAAATCCCCCTCCGTCCGCAAACCGGCAGCGCGCAAGGCCGCGACCGCCTCGCGCGCGAAGTCGGTCTGGCGGTCGGTGACCGGAAGGACGTCTACCTGCACCGGCGCAAGCCAGAGCGGGAACGCCCCCGCGTAATGCTCCACGAGAACCCCGAAGAAGCGTTCGAGCGATCCCATCAGCGCCCTGTGTATCATGATCGCCTGCCGGGGCGAGCCGTCCTCGCCGACGAACGTCGCGTCGAACCTCTCGGGATTGTTGAAATCGACCTGGATCGTGGAGCACTGCCAGGCCCGCCCGAGCATGTCCTTTATCTTTATATCGATCTTCGGGCCGTAGAAGACCCCTTCCCCGGGATCCACCTGGTAAGGAAGGCCCTTGCGCTCCAGCGCTTTTTTCAGCGCCGCCTCGGCCTTGGCCCAGTTGTCCAGCGTGCCGGCGTATTTTTCGGGCCGCGTGGAGAGGTAGACCTCGTACCGGTCGAACCCGAAGCGCCGCAGCACGAACAGCGTGAAGTCGAGGAGCGCGTAGATCTCCTCGTCGAGCTGGTCGGGGGTCAGGAATATGTGGGCGTCGTCCTGCGTGAATCCGCGGACCCGAAGGAGGCCGTGCAGCGTGCCGGACGGCTCGAACCGGTATACCGTGCCAAGCTCCGCATAGCGTATCGGCAGGTCGCGGTAGGAGCGCATCTTCGACTTGTATATCTGTATGTGGAACGGGCAGTTCATCGGTTTGAGCTGGTAATCCTGCCCCTCGACCTCGATCGAGCCGAACATGCTCTGCC
>DATBLU010000126.1:0-3235 GCA_036555205.1 Candidatus Deferrimicrobiaceae bacterium | reverse complement strand
CCGGACGTCGGGGACAAGGACGGGCTTGCCCTCCTGCGCCACCCATCCGGTGATTCCCCGGCCGACGGGAAGCCGCATCGCCTCCTTGACGCCCTCCCCGAGCCCCTTCTCCGCTTCTATGCGAAGGACCCCGGATTCCCTGTCGACCAGGATCACGGAGCCGCTTGTCGCGCCCATGAGCTCCGTCGCGCGGTCGACGATGAGCTGGAACAGGACCGAAGGGTGCTGTTCCTCGTTCAACGCCCGGCTGATTTCCAGGATGGCTTCGATCTTTTTCGCCTTCCGGTCGAGACGGGACACAAGGTGGGCGTTCTCCAGCGCCACCGCCGCGAAGTTGGCCATCACCGACAACAGCTTGAGGTCGACATCCGAGAGCTGTCTGCCGTCCAGCGGAGTGGCCGCCGCAAGCACCCCCACGACCCCGGAGGATCCCTTGATCGGAGCGGCGAGAAATCCCCGTACGTCCAGGCGGCGCATCAGGCGCAGGAGCTTGCGCTCGGGCCCCAGCCTCGCCTCGGAGACTATCATTCCCTCCCCGCTTTCGAGGATCTGGGAAAAGACGTTGTCGTGGACCTCCTGGCGGTACTTGTCGAACTGCCTGCCGCGCGGGGTCCCGGCGATCGAGCGCGGGACCAGGTATTCCTGGCCGGGCGTCTTAAGCATCAGGACGGCCCGCTCCACGCGCAGGATGGAGGCAGAGGCCGAGACGATGAGGTCGAGGCTGCGCTGGACGTCCCCCGCCGGCGTGCTCATCGCCTGCGAGACTTCGTAGAGCCCGGCGGTAAGGGCGCCGGCCAGGGAGATCTCCCTCGGAGGAAGCGTCGTATGCCTCTTCCCCCGCAGCGCCTCGAACAGGACCGAGAGGACCGTCATTTGCTCCCCAGGAGCTTGCGCACCGTCTGCTTGAGCTCGGAGACGTCGGCCGACTTCACGATGTAGGCGTCCGAGGCCCAGGTGCTGAAATCCTGCTTGAACTCGCCGAACGCGGTCAGAAGCAGGACGGGAACCGACGTGTTCTTCTCGCGGATCCTCCTCAGGACCTCGATGCCGTCCATGCCGGGCATCATCACGTCCAGCGTCACGAGGTCGGGCTTGAACGACTCGAACTTCGCCAGCGCCTGGGGGCCGTTCTCCGCCAGCTCGACCTTGTACCCCTCCTCCGCCAGCTCGTCCCGGTAGAGTTCCCTGATGTTCACCTCGTCGTCAACCACCAGGATCTTCTTCATCGGCGCTCCTTCCGCGTCATCGGCTCCGGCGATGGGCTCGCCGGTTCGGCTCTCCTCAACTTGCGCTCTTCTTCATCCCCGGCGGCTTCCCCCCACCTGGGATACAGGGCGGAGCCTACCCCCACCCGGGAGAGTATGCGCGATACCACGAAATCGACCAGGTCCTCGACCGAGGCCGGGCGATGGTAAAAGCCCGGGCAGGCGGGAAGGATCTCCGCCCCGGCTCGCGAGAGAGCCAGCATGTTCTCGAGGTGGATGGAGGAAAGCGGGGTCTCGCGGGGGACGAGCACCAGCGGCTTTCTCTCCTTAAGCGCGACGTCGGCGCACCGCTCGAGAACGGACGTCGATACACCGCAGGCGATCCGGGCCAGCATCCCCATCGAGCACGGGGCGATGACGACCGCATCGGGGGGATTCGAGCCGGATGCGAACGGGATGCGGAAATCGTCCTCCGGGTGCAGTCGGCACATTCCCGGAGGCGCCGACATGAGCCGCGCGATCCACCGCCTCCTGGCCGATAGCGAAGGGGGGGGCGGCCCCCCGGGAATCTCTTCGGCGATAATCTCCCACGCGACCTTGGTCACGAGGAGATGCAGCTCCGCTCCGGCGGCCAGGAGGGCCATGCCGGCGCGCACGCCGTAGACGGCGCCGCTCGCTCCCGATATGCCCAGCAGGACCTTCATGGGGGTTCCTCTTTCGCCTTGTCCCGACCGGGCGTCGTTACAGCGCCAGGTCGAGATAGGTGAACAGGCAAAGTGCGATGCTGACGGCGCCGTTCAGATTGAAGAAGGCGACGTTCAGCCTCGACAGGTCGTCCTCCGAAAGGATCGCGTGCTCGTAAACGAGCACCGCGGCGCACAATCCCCAGCCGGCCAGGTACCACCAGCCCAGCCTGAAAACATGATATCCCAGCAGGAGAAGCGCCGCCATCGCGAAGTGGAAACCGCGCGCCACCCAAAGCGATTTCCCCACCCCCAGGAAGCGTGGGATCGAATGGAGCCCCGCCGAACGGTCGAACTCCATGTCCTGCAGGGCATAGAGGACGTCGAACCCGGCCACCCAGAAAAGGACCGCGAAGGAGACGGCGAGGATGCGGGGATCGAACGCCCCGGTGACCGCTATCCAGGCCGCCAGGGGCGCCGCCCCCAGGCACATGCCCAGCACGACGTGGGACGCCCAGGTGAAGCGCTTCGTGTATGAGTATGAAAACAGAAGCAGCAGCAGGACCGGGGAAAGCATCAGGCACAACGGGTTGAGCTTGGCCGCCGAAAGCACGAGCAGCAGGACCGAAAGGAAGATGAAGGCCGCCGCCATCGGCTTGCTCACCTGCCCCGCAGGGATTGCCCGGTCCTTCGTGCGCGGATTCCTCGCGTCGATGTCGGCATCGATCACGCGGTTGAATCCCATCGCGGCGCTGCGCCCCCCGATCATCGCCAGCACGATGTAGAAGAGCGTCTTCCACGGCGGCATCCCGCCGGCAGCCAGGAAAGCGCCCATCAACGCGAACGGCAGCGCGAACACCGTGTGCGCCACCTTGATCATCTCGAGGTAGACGCCTATGCGCCCCAGCATCTAGTGCACCGGCTCGCAAATATCTTGGCATTCGAGCGCCGCTGCATCCGCTCCAGCTTCGTTGCGCTTCTTCACCATACTCAACAGTATGCCTCAGTCGCGCGCCTTGCCGGCGCGGCGCATCGACGCTCTCGGTGCTTCAAGCTATTTGCGAGACGGTACACTAGAATCCGTACTCCTTCCAGCGCCGCGTGACGAGCGCGACTATCTCCTCCGGCATGCTGATGTCGTCGGGCCACTCGCGCGCGAATCCTTCCGAGGCCCACTTGCGCGTGGCGTCGATCCCCATCTTGGAGCCGTAATGCGGGATCGCCGAGGCGTGCTCCAGCGCGTCGACCGGCCCTTCCACGATCATCACGTCGCGCCGCGGATCGACGTTGTTCCCGATCCTCCATATAACCTCGGAGAGGTCCTGGACGTTCACGTCGGCGTCGAAG
>DATBLU010000090.1:0-2157 GCA_036555205.1 Candidatus Deferrimicrobiaceae bacterium | reverse complement strand
ATCTTCGACGAGATCCTCGAGCGGAAGTTCGCCGGAGAACTTAAGACGAAAGCCGCCGAGATGTCCTTCGTCCTCTCCCACTTCCCCAAAAAGTAAAGGGACGTTCTTAAAACTTTTAATCCAGGGTACATAAAAAAACTTTCTCTGAAGGTCGGGGACGTTCTTAAACTTTTTGCATGACTCGCAGGAAAAGTTTAAGAACGTCCCCCAGAGAAAGTTTTTTTAGGAAATCCATTAAAAGTTTTAAGAACGTCCCCGGGCTTAAGTTGTTAAGATATCCTATTTTGGAAAGGGGAATTCGTTGTTCGACATCCAGGCGTTTCTCCAGCAGATATCGATCCAGGCCATCCCGCTCCTCCTGGCGATCACGTTCCACGAGGCCGCGCACGGCTGGGTCGCGTACAAGAAGGGCGACCCGACCGCCAAGATGCTGGGGCGGGTGACGCTCAACCCGCTGGCGCACATCGACCCGTTCGGCACAATCCTCCTCCCCGCCATGCTCATCCTCATGCGGAGCCCGTTCCTCTTCGGGTACGCCAAGCCGGTGCCCGTCAATTTCCGGCTCCTCAAGGACCAGAAGCGGGACCCTGTCTACGTGGCCTCCGCGGGGGTCGTGACGAACCTGGCGCTGGCCGCTGCGTCGGGCGTCCTCCTGCGGATCGTCGGCCTGCTGGACCCGGACGTCATCGCGAAGATCGTGCATGGCGGCATGCAGGCGTCGGGGGACGGGGCGATGCAGATGGCGCTCATCCCGGTGGCGCTCATGTGCGTGGCGTCGGTCAAGTGGAACGTCCTGCTCGCGATATTCAACCTGATCCCGATTCCACCGCTGGACGGCGGCCGGATCGCCGTGGGGCTGCTTCCGTACGGTCCCTCGCAGGCCCTGGCCTCGGTCGAGCGCTACGGAATGCTCATACTTATCGCGCTCTTCATGTTCGATCCTTTTGGTATAATCCATCGGATAATCTACCCGGTCATCCACCTGCTCACGTATCTGTTCCTGGGCGGATAACGATCCTTTAAGGAGGCAAAGTTTTGCGCAAGCGCATCTTGAGCGGCATGCGGCCGAGCGGCAAGCTGCACCTGGGACATTACCTGGGGGTACTGGTGAACTGGAAGAAGCTGCAGGAGGATAACGACTGTTTCTTCTTCGTCGCCGACTGGCACGCGCTCACGACCGAATACGAGCGCACGAGCGTGATAGGCGAGAGCATAGACGACATGGTGATCGACTGGCTCGCCTCCGGGATCGATCCTTTGAAGGCCACGCTTTTCATCCAGAGCAACGTGCCCCAGCACGCCGAGCTGCACCTGCTGCTGTCGATGATCACCCCGCTGCCGTGGCTGGAGCGCAACCCGACCTACAAGGAGCAGCTTCGCGAGCAGACGACGAGGGACCTGCACACGTACGGATTCCTGGGCTACCCGGTGCTGCAGGCGGCCGACATCCTCATGTACGACGCCGAGCTGGTGCCCGTCGGAATCGACCAGGTCCCGCACCTCGAACTCTCCCGGGAGATCGCCCGCAGGTTCAACTTCCTCTACAAGGAGGTTTTCGCCATTCCTCAGGCGTACCTGACCGAAACTCCCAAGATCATGGGGACGGACAACCGGAAGATGAGCAAGACGTACGGCAACGCGATACTGCTTTCGGACACGGCCGAAGAGGTCTGGGGGAAGGTCAAGCCGATGGTCACCGACCCGGCGCGCGTGCGCCGCACCGATCCCGGCACCCCCGAGATCTGCAACGTGTTCGCCTACCACAAGATCTTCTCGGACGAGGAGACGATCAAGAGGGTAGACGTGGGCTGCCGGACCGCGGGGATCGGCTGCATCGAGTGCAAGAAGTGGATGTACGAGCGCATGGAAAAGGTGCTCGGCCCCATCCGGGAAAGGCGCAGGCAGATCGCGGAAGGCGACATGCCGGTCCGGCGGATCCTCGCGGAGGGGACGCAGCGGGCGCGCGAAATCGCCGAGAAGAAGATGAAGGAGGTAAGAGAAGCGGTTGGGATCTGAATCGCCCAACGGCGCGCCGGGCATCGCGGTCAGCCTCGAGGTCTTCGAGGGCCCGCTGGACCTGCTCCTGCACCTGATCCGCGAGGACAAGCTCGATATACACGACATCCCGATCTCGCGCATCACCGAGCAGTACCTGGC
>DATBLU010000044.1:0-9689 GCA_036555205.1 Candidatus Deferrimicrobiaceae bacterium | reverse complement strand
GGACTTCGCCCGCGTCAAGGAGGAGCTGGCGAAGCTTCTATCCTACTCGGGCGACCGGCGGGAGATCGGGGAGGAGGAGATCAGGTCGGTGTGCATCGCCGGGGGCGCGGCGGACCCGTTCGGACTCGCCGAGAAGCTGGTTCGAAGGGACAGGAAAGGATGCCTTACGCTTTTCCGCCATTTCGCCGCCGGGGCGGATGCCGCCGACTACCACGGACTGGTAGGGGCGATCGCGTGGATCGTCAGGAGGCGGCTCGCGGGCAAGTCGCCGTTGTCACCCTCCAGGGGAGGAGAGATACTCTCGGCGCTGTCCGGCATCGACAGGGCGATGAAAGGGGAGAGCAGGCTCTCCCCCGAGCAACTTTTCGAAATACATCTGCTGAAGCTGCTTGCGTGAACCGTTCGCCGCTACTTCCCGGCGGAGGACTTGCGGACGGCCTTGGAGAGCCTGGCCACTTTCCGGGCGACCGTCTTCTTGTGCAGCACTCCCTTGGAGCCTGCACGGGCGATGGTCGATACGGCTTTCGAGAGCGCCTCGCCGGCCTTGGAGGCGTCGCCTTCCGCCACGACCTCGCGGACTTCCTTTACGGCCGTCTTCACCGTCGAGCGGATGTGACGGTTCCTTATCCTTCTTTTAAGGCTTTGCCTGTGTCTTTTTGCGGCGGACTTCGACTTGCCCAACGTAATCCTCCCTGCCTGATACTTAAGGTATTTTCGCGAATCTAAAATGTTATACGGGAGGGAAGCCCATGTCAAAGGGAAAACAGCATGAATCGGGATTCGCGATGAGGCGTTCCGTCGTACATACCGCGCCGGTCAAGCTTCCATACGGCTGGGCGAGCGCGGTTCTGTCGGGGGGGAAGCTGGTATCCGTGGAATGGGAAGACTCGAAGGAACGGCTGGCGGAAACGCTGCGCAAAAAATTTCCCCTGGCCGTCGGCTCCGCTCCGGATGGTTACCGTCCGGGGGAGATGCTCGAGGCGTATGCGGGAGGCGGGATCTCCTCGCCGGGTGAAATCTCGGCGCTGCCGATAGCATGGGATATGGCCGCCGGATTTCACGGCAGGGTTTTGCAGGAGACGGCGAAAATCCCTTACGGGCGGACCGTCACGTACAGAGAGCTCGCCGGGATGGCGGGAAGTCCAAGTGCCGCCCGCGCGGTGGGAGCCGCGCTTGCGCGCAACCCGTGGCCGGTGATCGTCCCGTGCCATCGGGTAGTGGGCGCAGGCGGGATGCTGGTCGGATTCGGCAAGGGACTGCCTGCGAAGGAAGCCCTGCTGAAGTTCGAGGAACGCAACGTCCGGCTGCACGGGGTTGCCCAATAAAAGGGCAAAATGTATAACCAGTAAATACTACGCGGGGGGGGGACTACATCCACAAGGCCTTCCACAACCTTTCCACAGCGGGTGTGGAGAAAAAACGGAGCGTCAAGTGGTCGCCTTCTTTGCCATCTCCCAGAACCTGTCCAGCGTGGCCGGATCCGACTCTTCTATGGAACCCCCCGATTCAGATGCGATTTTTTCCATTGCCCTGAAACGCCGCACAAAGCGTTCGTTGGCGGTCATGAGGGCGACTTCGGGGTTGACGTTGAGGAATCGGGCCAGGTTCACGAGCGCGAAGAGAACGTCGCCCAGTTCGTGCTCCATCTCTTCGGGATTTCCCCCGGATACCGCCTGGTTCAACTCACGTATTTCCTCGTCGACCTTTGCCATCACCTGCTCCGTGTTTTCCCAGTCGAATCCCACCCGCGCGGCTTTTTTCGTAAGCTTCGCCGCCCTGAGGAGCGAGGGAAACTTTTTCGGTACGCCGCCTATCAGCGAGGAGTGGTTTCTGTTTTCGATATTCCGCTTGATGTGGTCCCACTGCATGGAAACGGCCTCGGGAGAATCGGCGATCGCATCGCCGAAGACGTGCGGGTGCCTTCGCACCATTTTCTCGGAAATCGATGCTATGACGTCGGAGATGTCGAACTGACCGCGTTCCTTCGCGATCTGGGCGTGGAACAATATCTGGATAAGCAGGTCGCCCAGCTCTTCGCACAGGAATCCGGGATCCTTCCTGGCGATGGCGTCGAGCACTTCGTGCGCTTCCTCGAGCAGGTACTGGCGTAGGGAGGAATGAGTCTGAGCCCGGTCCCATTCGCACCCGCCCTCGGCGCGAAGGCGTGACATGATATCGACAAGCTTGCGAAAATCGTCCATGGCGGTTTTTCTCATGAATAATGATAGCATGGAAGATTAATGAGCCACCGGAATCTCATTCGCCGCCGTCTCCGCTTCGCACTGGTGCTTGCGCCGCTCCTGATCCTTGTTCAGGCGCTTCCGACGGCGGCGGAGGGGGGGGAGCTTTTTCCCGGGTACCCGAAAGCCGTCCAGACGCAGGCGGAGCGGGTCGTGGCCGCAGCCGAACCCGGAAACGGAACCGCCCTGGCGAAGGAGGTGCGGCTGCTCCGCATCCGCATGCACGCCATGGGCATTCTTTCCATCAACGTCATTCCCGACCTTGTTTTCGAGCGGGCTGTGAGGGAAGGGTGGAAAAAGGATGCCGATCCGATCCTGCGGGCGGTGCGCGAGGTCGCCCCGTTCTCGGTGCCCATGTGGGCGTGGCTGGTCAAGGAGGATATCCTCCGCCTGAGCCTGCCGGACTTCACTCAGGACATCGAAGGCCTGTCGGGATCGCTGGAGCGGTTCGCGCCGTCGCTCGTGGGCTTCGCAGCGTGGCTCGTCTCCATTATTTCGGCCTCCGCCTGCTGGTTCGTGATCTGGGTCTCGATCTCCCTTTTCACCCGGGCAAGGCCCTCCATGGAGGGGGATTTTCTGCGTTTCATCCGGGTTCCCTACCGGGAATACATCGCCCCTCTTTTGGTCGTTCTGGTTTTCGTCCTTCCCCTGCTGGCCGGTTTCGGCCTCGCTGTCGCCGCCTGCATCTGGATCGTGCTGTCGGCCGGATACTTGCGCCGCGGCGAACTTGTCATAATGTCGGCGGGAATAGCGGTCCTTGTCGCGCTGTTGCTTTGCGGCGGGATCCTGGGCACCCTTCGCGTGTTCGGAGGAGACGGCGGCGGCGGGGGATGGCTGGGGGCGGAGGGCAATCTCGCCGTAGTGCGCCACAAGGACGCCGAGGAAGCGCAAGGCCCCCTCCCGGCCGGCATGCTTTCCTGGATGTTGCGGTTCGAGAAGGCGCGGACCGAGATGCAGGCCGGCCGTGCCGCCGTTGCGGAGACGCTGTGGACTTCGCTCGCACAGGAGGGAAGGGAGCTTCCGTCCGTGCTTAACAACCGGGGGATCGTGCGCGCACAGCAGGGGAAGATGGACGAGGCGCTGGCGGATTTCGAGGCGGCGGTCTCCCTGCGTCCGCGCGACGGTGCGGCCCTTTGGAACGCCTACCAGGCGCACCTGCAGGAGTTCAACCTGGAGCGCGCGAGAAAGATCCAGCCGGAAGCGTGGGAACGCGTCCAGAAGATGGCGCCGTTCCTGCTTTACCCGTTCGACATGGAGCAGGAGGAGTGGATCGCGTCCCCCCTCCCCGTGCGCGAGATCTGGAAGGCGATATTCCAGCTGCGCGGCGAATGGGCCCGGGACGCCGGGCAGAGGGAATACTTCGGGTTGTTTTTCCACCCCCTCTCTCCCCGGATCTCGCTTCTGTTCCTTGCAGGCGTCGCGATGTCCTCCTGGGCGTGGAAACTGCTATCGATAAAGCTTTGGGTGCACGGCACGTGCCGTGCCTGCGGCAGCCGCGCCCTGGTGGTGCGCAGCAGGGAATCTTCCGACATCTGCACGCCGTGCCGCGTCAAGATCGGGGGAGGCATCCGCGCGGGAGAAGAGAGGAACCGGCGGGTGCAGGTCATCGTGATGCACCGCAGTTACGTCAAGGTCGCCTCGCTCCTTGTGCCGGGGTCGGGCGCGCTGTGGGCCGGCAAGGAGGTCAGGGCGCTTGCATACGGCGTCGTTCTTTCGTTGGCGCTCGGCGCCGTAACGGCGTCGCTTGGCGGAGCGCGGGCGGGTGATCCGCTCGTGTCGGATTTGCAGGCAACCGTGGCTATGGGTGCGATGCTCCTGTCGGCGTTCATCTGGGCGATAGGGGCCGCATGGGGGATGCGTTCGTTCTCGCTGCTGCAGCGGGAGCACAACATCGCCGGGGAGCGGATCTAGCCATGCAGGGAAAAATTTCCGATTTCAGCATTCCGGACATATTCCAGCTCGTAGCCAGCCAGGGGAAGAGCGGCGCGCTCTACATACGCGGCGACGATCGGGAAACCGTTTTCCTGTTCGCCGACGGGTTGATCGTTGACGTCCGTACGGACCGGCGCGAACCCTCGGGAATGCTCGGATCGATGCTGGTGGACGCCGGGCTCCTGACCAGGGAGGAGCTGCGCAGGATACTGGCCGGTCAGGAAAGGGGCGGGAAGAAGCTGGGCGAGTTCCTCGTGGGAAAAAGGGTGATATCCGGGGAGACGCTCGCAAAATACCTGGCGCTGCAGATCAAGGAAAGCCTGTTCGAGACCTTGAGGCTCAAGGAAGGGGAGTACGAATTCGAGGGGTTCGCCGTCCGGGCCCCCTCATGGATGAAGTTACCCGTGCGCGCCGACGTGCTCATGATGGAGGGGATGCAGTTCCTCGACGAATACCCGAGGTACCGCGAGAAATTCCCCTCGGGCGACTTCCAGGTGGCCCGCAGGCGGGGGGAGAAGGTGGACACCGCCGCCCTGTCCGCGGAGGAACGGAAGGTATGGAAGGCGCTCGAGTTTTCGCCTGAGCCCCAGAGGATTTTCCGCAAGGCCTGCATGACCTGGTTCGAGGGGATCAAGGCGTTGTGGCTCCTGCTGGACCGCGGCTTCGTCGAGATATCCGTGGCGGAAGTGCGGCCCGAAGATCCGGAACGGGCGATCAAGGAGGAGTTCGCCAGGCGCAGGAAGGTCGGGTACGTGAGGGCTGCGGCCTGGGCGGCAGCGGCCATGGTGACCGCATTCTGGGCCTACACGATACTGATTTCCCCCGCCGCGACGAACGCTTTCGCGATCTGGGTCAGATTCTTCTGAAACGGAGGGCTTATTCCAGGGAGGCGCGATGGAAGCGGCTGAAAAGCGCGAAGAGGCGATCAGGTTCGAAGATTCCTCGGTCCTCGCGGACCTGTTCGGGATCCACGACGACCACCTGAAGATAGTGGAGAGGACGCTCGCGGTATCCGTTCTCCCCAAGGGCAACGAGGTTTCGGTTTCGGGAGATCCGCTGCAGGTGGACCTTGCGGTCAAGGTTTTGGAAGGGCTGTATCGCGTGCTGCGCAAGGGGATCCCGCTTACGTCCAACGACGTGGCGGCGGCGGTCCGCATCGTGTGCTCGGACAGGAACGCCGACGTCTCCACGGTGTTCCAGGACGTGGTGTTCAAGTCGTCGCGCAACAGGATAATCACGCCCAAAAGCGTGGCGCAGAAAAGGTATCTGGACGCCATGCGCGATTTCGACATCGTGTTCGGAGTCGGTCCCGCGGGGACGGGCAAGACGTTCCTCGCGATGGCTATGGCAGTCGGGTTTCTCCTCAAGAAGGAGGTAAAAAGGATTATCCTGGCCCGGCCGGCGGTGGAAGCCGGGGAGAAACTGGGATTTCTTCCCGGAGACATGGCCGAGAAGGTAAACCCTTACCTGAGGCCGCTGCACGACGCGCTGTACACGATGCTGGAGTACGAGCAGGCCGCCAAGCTCATGGAAAGGGGTACGATAGAGGTGGCGCCGCTCGCGTTCATGCGGGGCCGGACGCTCAACGACTCGTTCGTCATACTGGACGAGGCGCAGAACACGACGTCGGAGCAGATGAAGATGTTCCTCACGAGGATAGGGTTCGGGTCCAAGGCGGTGATAACCGGCGACATCACCCAGACCGACCTCCCCTCGGGCCGCGTTTCAGGCTTGAACGAGGCGCGCTCCATTCTCGACGGCGTGGAGGGGATCCGGTTCTGCTGGTTCACCGAGATCGACGTCGTGCGGCATCCGCTGGTGCAGGAGATCATAAAGGCTTATGAGCGATATGAAAAACGGGGATAGGGAACCGCGCGGGCCGGAAGGCCAGGAAGGGCGCAGGGGGCGTTCCCTGCGCGAGGCCTCGATCGGCCTCCTGTCCGCCGCCGTTTTCGCGGTCCTGTTCTATCTTTGGGGGGAGGAGCTCCTTCCGCGGGCGGCGGGGCGGCTGGGAGGCATCTTCCCGTTCGTCGGCGCGGTCGCGCTGACGCTGGCCGTCGCGCTTTTCCTGGCGGAGTGGTTCGGCTTCGCCGGGCGCGAGGTCCGCAAGGTCCGGCTTGCCGCCAGGGATTTCCTTTTCCTTTGCACCCTCTCGCTCGCCCTGTTCTTCCTGGCGAAGGGAGTCGTGGAGATCCTGCCGCAGGTGCCGTCGTGGAACCGCGCGGTGCCGGCCAGGGTGTTCGTGTACCTGATTCCACTCCCGGCGTTCGCCATGATCGTGCGCGTTCTTCTTAATTCGGAAGTGGCGATCCTGTTCACGGTCGCCGCCTCGGTCCTGTCGGCGGCGGCGGCGCTGGGCAGATGGCCGGCCCTTTTCTTCCTTCTGCTTGCCGGCACCGCCGCGGCGTCGCGCTCCGGGCGGATCCAGGACCGGTACAGGATGCTGCTGGCGGGCGTCTACACCGCTCCGATATGCGCGCTGGGGGCCATCGCGCTCGAGCTGGCGTTTCACGGCGCGGGCGGTATATGGTGGGCGGGGCTCTTCGCGGGAGTCAACGGTCTCATCGCCGGTCCCATAGCGCTGGCCGTCCTGCCGATGGCGGAATACGCATTCGGGTACGCGAGCGACATCCGGCTCATGGAGCTGGCGAGCACCGGCCACCCATTGCTTCAGCGCCTGATGCTGGAAGCGCCGGGGACCTTCCACCACAGCGTCGTGGTCGGCACCCTGGCCGAGGCCGGCGCGGCGGCGATTCACGCCAACCCGCTTTTGTGCAGGGTGGCCGCGCTGTTCCACGACATAGGCAAGGTAGCCAAGCCGGAATACTTCTCGGAGAACCAGGCGGGAGCGGCCAATGTGCACGACGACCTCTCCCCCGGGATGAGCCGGATAGTGATCCTCTCGCACGTGAGGGAGGGGGTGAAGCTTGCGCAGGAATACCGGCTGGGCGACAGGGTCGCGGAAATCATAGCGCAGCACCACGGGACGAGCATACTGTATTGCTTCCTCGACAAGGCGCAGTCCCTGATCCAGGAGCGGCGGGTGTCCGACGATACGTTCCGGTATCCCGGCCCCCGGCCAAGGACGAGGGAGGCCGCGATCATCATGCTGGCGGACGCCGCCGAGGCGACCGCCCGCAGCATGAAGAACCCTACGCAGGCCGAGCTGGAGGAGGCGGTCACGAGGATAGTGAACCGCGCCTACCTGGACGGCCAGTTGAACGAGTGCGACATGACGCTGCGGGACCTGCACGCCGTCGAGCAGGCATTCGGCAGGGTCCTGACGGCGGTGGTTCACGCCAGGGTCGATTACCCGGAGAGCGGGAAAGGCCCCCTCCCGTCCATTCGAGCGACGTGACCGGCCGCCGTCGACCTGATCGGATAAGCATCAGGCAGCACGTCCGGCCGGTCCCGTTCAGGAGGGAGCGGCTGCTTGCGCTGGTCCGGAAGGCGCTCGCGAAGGTGGCTTCCGGCGGGGCGGACTTGAGGATCCTCGTGGTGGACGACGCGGATATGAAGGATTGGAACCGCCGGTTCCTGAACCGCACGGGTACGACGAACGTCATCTCTTTTCCCGACGAGGACCTCCAGGATGCCTCTCCCGCGGCCATTTCCGGAGATATCCTGATTTCCGCGCCCGCCTGCCTGCGGCAGACGCGGGGCTGGCGCGGGTCTCCCGAGGAGCGGGTATTCTTCTTCATCGTCCACGGGCTGCTGCACCTGGCGGGATACGACCACGAGCGCGGCAGGGCGGAGGCGAGGAGCATGCGTAAAGCGGAAATGGAGGTGTACCTGTCGGCTCTCGGGGAATCCGCGGCGGGGGCGCGAGGTTGAGATTGAAGGAGCGCGCGGTGCCGTGGGCCCTGGGCGCCGCATTCGCGTCGTCGTATGCGTTGGGGACGCCGGGATACGACGTCCCCGTGCTTCCCTTTATCTGCTGGGTGCCGTTTTTTCCGCTATGCGCATCGGCGGGCAATCCGCGGGGAGCGGCGCTTAAGGGGTTCCTGGCGGGCCTGGCCGCGAACCTGCCCCTTTTTTACTGGATAGCGTACACGGTTGCCGTCATGGGGAGGCTCGGCTGGCCGCTGGGAAGCCTTGCGGCGCTGCTCGTTTCCGCCTACATGGCGGTCTATTTCTCCGCTGCCGGTTATTTCGTTTTCGCCCTTGACCGCCGGTACGGCAGCTCCGGCCTGTGGGCCTTTCCGTTCGCTTGGATCGGGCTTGAATTCGCAAGGTCGCTCCTTCTGTCCGGATTCCCCTGGATGCTTTTCGGATACACCCTGGCCGGAAGCGCGGTACTGATGCAGGCCGCCGACCTTGCCGGGGTTTTCGGACTGGGATTCCTGCTGGTCGCGGCGAACGTTCTCCTGTACAGGGCGGGCGAAGGCTTTTTTATGCGGAAATACTCGAGGGGGCTGTTATTTGCCGGCGGCGTCGCCGCCATCCTGGCGTTCCTGGCGGGTTACGGCGCCTACCGTACGGGCGGGGGGGCGGCCGCTCCTTCCGCGGGAAAGCTGCGCGTTGGGATAGCCCAGGGGGGGATAGACCAGAACAGGAAGTGGGACCCGTCGTTTCAACGGCAGACGCTGGCGATATACGCCGTGCTTTCCAGGGAGGCCTTGTCGAAAGGAGCGCAAGTGATCGTCTGGCCCGAAACCGCGGCGCCGTTTTTCTACGGATGGGAGGCCGAGCAGACCCGCATGGTCGACGGCGTCGCATCCGAGGCGGGCGTCCCCCTTATCCTGGGGGCTCCGTGGTTCAGCCCCTCCGGGGGAGGGAAATATTTCAACAGCGTCTTCCTGATCAACCGGCGCGGGGTGGCCGAAGGGCGCTACGACAAGCGCCACCTGGTCCCGTTCGGGGAATACGTTCCATTGAAACCACTGCTGTTTTTCATAAAGAAAATGACCGCGGGGGGGGACGATTTCTCCTCCGGGACCGATCCGGCCCTGTTTCCCGTCGCCGGGGCGCCGGCAGGCGCGTCGATTTGCTACGAGGCGGTATTCCCTGGGATAATAAGGGAGAGCGTCCTCTCGGGGGCGCAGTGGCTCGTAAACGTCACGAACGACGCCTGGTTCGGCGATACCGTCGCCCCGCACCAGCACCTGGCCATGGCAAGGATGCGCTCGGTGGAGTTCAGGCGGCCGATGGTGCGGGCCGCCAATTCGGGGATCAGCGCCCTTATAGACGACAGGGGTGTGGCGACCGGCACGATCGGCCTCTTCAGGGCGGGGACGCTGGTCGGAGAGATATCGCCCGGAAGCGCAACGACCGTGTATGCAAAAACTGGTGAAATCTTTGCAATATCGTGTACTATAATAACTTTTTTGATTCTCATGGCCTTATTGCGAGGACCCGATGGCGTCAGGACTGCTGGAAGAAAAATTCGCCGGCCTTGAGGCGCGCTGCAGCGCGCTCCGGGGCTACCTTTGAAGTAGAACGCAAAAAGTCCCGCCTCGCCGAGCTTGAAACGGCGGTTGCCAGGGAGGGATTCTGGGATACCCCGGAGACCGCCGA
>DATBLU010000348.1:0-1936 GCA_036555205.1 Candidatus Deferrimicrobiaceae bacterium | reverse complement strand
CCACACGAAATCGGTCGATGTCCGCGAGTCGGGGGTTTCGTTCCCCGGCGAAAAGAAGCTGACCGCGGAGCGCAACAGCTGCGTCGCCTGCCACGGGAAGAAGTACGACCTGATGCTGGACGACTGGGTCCGCGAATCGCGAGCCCTGACCGCGGAGATGGAGAAGCTCGTCGCCGCCGGGCAGGCGGCGGTCGGGACGGGAGAGACGAAGTCCAAGGGACTGTCCGGGGCCCGGGCCCTCGTCGCGGACGCCCGCGCCAACCTCAACTTCCTGCGGGCGGGACGGGGCGCCCACAACATCGAATACGCCTACAAGATCCTGAAAACCGGCTACGAACAGGTGTCGGCGGCCTACAAAATGGCGGGCGCAGCCGGAGGGCCGCCCAAGCCGGCCATCCTCGCGAGCACGTCCTCGTACTGCATGACCCTGTGCCACCAGCGGGTCGGGCCGAAGGAGAAGCTCTTCTTCAAGGAGATGGAGGTCGACTTCCCGCATAAGCTCCACGTCCAGGACGTGGGGATAGAGTGCGCCAAGTGCCATTCCCCCGAAAAGCACAAGATGCGCATCGTCACGAAGTCCGAATGCATGAAGTGCCACCACGAGAGCAAGGACATCGACTGCGCCCACTGCCACAAGGCCCAGCAGGCCCTCTACGAGGGGAAGGTGAAGGTGTTCGGGGTCACGCCGAAGGCGGACTACATGGCGGAGGCGGGGACGAAATGCACCGAGTGCCACGAGCTGAAGAAAGGGACCCAGACGGTGTTGACGGTCAAGGCGAAGTGCGAGGGGTGCCATGACGCGAAATACGGCAAGCTGCTCCTCGACTGGAAGCAGGACATTACGAAGCGTGAGAACGCCATCGCGGTCTCGCTCGAGGAGGCCCGGGAATACCTGGCCCGCAGCAGGAAGATGGGGGCCAAGGTGGACGCGGAAGAGACGCTTCTGAAGCAGGCCGAGGCCAACTACCTCGCCGTATCCAACGGGCGGGGCACCCACAACTACCGGCTGAGCGTCGATCTGCTCAAGTCGGCGCACGCCTCCATCGAGAAGATCCTGAAGGAGAAGAAGGGCAAGAAGTAGCCGCGGGGGGACGTTCTTAAACTTTTTAAGAACGTCCCTTTACTTAAGTTATTTGCCGACCGAGGCGACCGCGGCTTCGGAGTCGGCCTTGACCTTCCGGAGCACGTCCACCGCGTATTCAGGGTTGTGGACCCCCTTGCCGTACAGGACGAAGTGGTAGTTGTACTCCGCGTCCTTCGCAAGCTGTATCGCCTTGCGGCCTTCCTTGCCCCCCCTGGCGGCAGCCGCCTTGGCTTTCTCGACCGCCGGCCGGGCCTCCGCGAGGGCGCGGTTCACGGTCTTCTCCCATTCGCCCAGGATCCCCCGGAAATCGTCTCCGTGGCATCCGATGCACGCGGCCTCGGAGGCCTTGAACGTCTGCCCGAGGAACGGCGAGGTCGCCGCCGACATCTTGGGGACGAGGTGGCAGCCCACGCAGTCGACGTTCGTGACGAACATCACGCTCGGCCGGTTCGGCACGCCGCGGGCGCCGATGCCCATGTAGAGCTGCTTCTGGATGTTGTGCTTCTTCTCGTGGCAGACGGAGCAGTCGTACTGGAGCGGCTCCACGGTGGTCTTCACCGCGTGCCTGATCTCCTCGTGGCAATGCGTGCATTCGATCTTGTGGTCCGTCACGTGGTTCTTGTGCATGAAGTCTATGTCGGAGTAATGGGACAGGCGCGCCGGTTCGTTGTGGCACTGGAAGCATCGGTCCTTCTTCGCCTCGCCCTCCCCCTGGATGGCCTCCAGGTGGCAGTTCTGGCAGGCCACGTGCCGCACCCCGACGAACTCCTTGTGGTTGAACTTCGCCTCGCCGATCTTGATGTCGCCTTCCGGCGCCCCGTGGCAGTTGCCGCACCCCCCGATGGGATTCTC
>DATBLU010000334.1:0-2280 GCA_036555205.1 Candidatus Deferrimicrobiaceae bacterium | reverse complement strand
TGAAGGTTACCTTCGGCTCCCAACCCAGGAGTTTCCGCGCCTTCGAGGCGTCGGCTATCAGGTTCTCGACCTCGGTCGGGCGAAAATATTTCTTGTCGATTTTTACATGCCGCTTCCAATCCATCCCTGCGTAGGCGAACGCCTCTTCGACGAAATCCCGAACCGAGTTGGACTGCCCCGTGCCGACGACGAAATCATCTCCGCGGTCGTGCTGAAGGATGCGCCACATGGCCTCGACGTATTCGAAGGCGAAACCCCAGTCGCGCCTGGCGTCGAGGTTTCCGAGGTAAAGCTCCTCCTGTTTTCCCGCCTTGATGGCGGCGACGGCCCGGGTGATCTTGCGCGTCACGAAAGTCTCCCCCCGCCGCGGCGATTCGTGGTTGAAGAGGATTCCGTTGCTGGTGAACATGCCGTATGCTTCGCGATAATTGACCGACATCCAGTAGGAATACACCTTTGCCGCGCCGTACGGGGAGCGCGGATAGAAGGGAGTCTTCTCGCTCTGTGGCGGCGGCGATGCGCCGAACATCTCGCTGGAAGAGGCCTGGTAATACCTGGCCTTGACCCCGGCCCTGCGCACCGATTCGAGGATCCGGGTCGTTCCCAGCCCGGTGATGTCGCCGGTGTACTCCGGTATATCGAAGGAGACCCGGACGTGGCTCTGCGCCCCAAGGTGGTATATTTCGTCCGGCTGGACGTTATAGATGAGGTTCGTAAGCTGCCCCGAATCGGAAAGGTCTCCGTAATGCAGGAACATGCGGGCGCCGGGGATGTGCGGGTCCACGTAAATGTGCCCGAGCCGCCCGGTATTGAAGGTGGAGGCCCGGCGGATCAACCCGTGAACCTCGTACCCTTTCGCAAGCAGCAGATCGACGAGATACGAGCCGTCCTGGCCGGTGATCCCGGTGAGAAGCGCCTTCGGCATGATGGTATCCTTTAAAATACCTTATAGTAGGGACATCAGTGCATTCTAATCGGGTATCGGGTGATAATTCAACGATGGACCCGGTCGCGCTTCTTCAGGAATACATCAGGATAGACACTTCCAACCCTCCCGGCGATTGCCGGGCCGCGGCCGGGCTGCTGTGCAGGGTCCTCGTCGAAAACGGCCTTGCGCCCGCCACGTTCGGCGCCCGACCCGAAAAACCGAATGTCCTTTGCCACGTCGGCGGGACGGAGGAACCGGGGCTCGTTCTCATACACCACATGGATGTCGTCCCGGCCCGGGCCGAAGAGTGGAGCGTCCCGCCTTTTTCGGCGGAGATCCGGGACGGATGCATGTACGGACGCGGGACCCTTGACACAAAGGGACTCGGCGTGGCGCACCTTTGCGCGGCGATCGGAGCGGCGAAATCGGGCGGGCTCCGCCGGAAGCTTTATTTCGTCGCCAACTCCGACGAAGAGGTGGGCGGGGGCGAAGGAGCGGAGTTTTTCATAAAGAACCTTCCGATCTCATTCGGACGCGCTTACGGGATGAACGAGGGCGGCGTCGGAGTGCGTGACATCTTCGGCCCCGGGAAATTTTTCCTGGTCAACATGTGGGAGAAGGGGCCGCTGTGGCTGAAACTGTCCGCGTCGGGGCGGGCGGGGCACGGCAGCCGCCCTTCGGGCAGGGACGCCCCGGCGAGGCTTTCCCGCGCGATGGCTGCGATCGCGTCGTTCCGAAGCCCTGCCCGCTTGACGGATCCGGTGCGTGAGATGCTGCGCGTCCTCTTCGCGCAGGGGCGGATCGGCCTGAATCCCGATTCGCTCTCGGGCGGCCCGGGCGATGCGGCTGCGCTCGACGAGTTCGCGAAGAAGTTCCCCGAGACCGACCCGCTGTTTCGCAACACCTTCGCCGTCACGACGCTTTCGGCGGGCTTCAAGCCCAACGTCATCCCGGCGCAGGCGGAAGGGACAATCGATTGCAGGATACTCCCGGGCGAGGACCCGGAGCTCGTGGCCGCGCATGTCCGCGAGATGGTGCGGGAGTTCGACGTCTCGGTGGAGACTGTTTTTTCGGAAAGGCCCTCCGGCTCCCCTCGAGGGCCGCTTTTCGACGCGGTTTCGGACGCCGTCCTGTCCGTCCATCCCGATGCGGTCGTCCTTCCGTACATGTCCACGGGATTCACCGACTCGCGCTTCTTCCGGTCGGTCGGCGTGGAGACCTACGGGCTGATGCCGCTACTGACGGCGCGGGAGGACATGGGCCGCATCCACGGCGTGGACGAGAAGATCCCGGTGGAAGGCATCTCGGAGATGACGACGGCCATCGCGGCGCTCATCGATCGGTGGAACCGG
>DATBLU010000294.1:0-8547 GCA_036555205.1 Candidatus Deferrimicrobiaceae bacterium | reverse complement strand
GAGGAGACCTCTCCCGGCCCGCCTGCGGTTTGCCGCCTGCGGCCGCCCCCGGTAATCTCCCGTCATTCCTGTTCCGTACCGGCGGCTCCGCCTGAGAACGGGAAGAAATCGAAGTGCGTTGCCCCGGCCGACCTTCCGATTCCAAATCGCGTAATGTTTTTCTGTTTATGAAAATAAAAATATGCTTGACATATAAATAGAATATCTTTATGCATAATTTATACATATCTCGCCTATTTTGTGTTTAATTTAAACGACATGCGTAAAAAGGAGGAGTTAAATGCCAGGTAAGAGAAAGGAAGGCGGCTTTACGCTGATCGAGGTCGTTGTAGTCGTCGCGGTAATTGCCATCCTGGCGGCGATTCTCACTCCTTTCATAACCAAGTACATATCCGACTCGCAGGTCGCGCGCGCGAAAAACGAGGCGCAGGTGGTCGCGGCGGCGGTCACCAACGCTTACAAGGACCTGGGGCGGTGGCCGAACCGGATCAACGCTACGACCGATTACGGCGGGCTGTTCACGGGACCGGCGGCGGGAACCCCCAACGCCGCCTTCTTCGGGACCGCCACCGGATGGACCGCGCCCGGAGCGGGATGGAACCAGCTCGATACCCACCTCGTGCAGAACGGACACGGTTACACGGCGACGGGCGACAACAAGTGGGCGGGGCCATACACCACCCAGCTTCCGACGGATCCGTGGGGGAGGCCGTACGTAATCAACGCGGCGAACTTCACGTCCGTAGTAGTGCCGCCTATCCCGGTTTGGGTCCTGTCCGCGGGGCCGAACGGCGTCGTGCAGACCAACATCGCCGCGGCCACGACCGTTACGGGCGGAGACGACGTCGGGGTCCGCATACGGTAGGATCGCTTGCAGAATGGTGAAAAAGCCGAAGAGGAAGGCCTTCGGCTTTTTTTTTATCCTTGAAGGGGAAAAGTAGCAAAGGATGATTCAACCGAAATCCGACGCACCGCCAAGGCCTGCCGGGAAGCGGAAGCTTCTGGGGGAAAGGCTCATCGATTCCGGGCTGATCACGCCGGACCAGCTCGATCTCGCCCTTCGCGAGCAGAAGCGGACGGGCGAGCGGATCGGGGAGATCCTGATCAGCCTTGGTTTCGTCACCCAGGAGCTTATCTCGTCCGCGCTCGCCTCCGAGGCGGGCGTCACCTTCATCCAGCTTGAAAACTACCTGATAGAGCCTGCCGCCCTCAAGTACGTAAGCGAGGCGACCGCCCGCCGGCACAAGATAATCCCCATCCTGCTGGAGCCGCCGCGCCTGACCATAGCCATGGCCAACGTCTTCGACGTCCTGGCGATAGACGAGGTCCAGCGCGCGACCGGGCTCATCGTGGATGTGGTCTCCGCCACGGAGTCCAGCGTTCTCCAGTCGATCGACAGGTATTACGCCGGCGGGATCTCGCTGGAGGAGATCATCCAGAAATCGGCACGCCAGGTGGAGGCAGGCCGCGTTTCGGAGGCCGATCTCGCCGCGGGCGCGCCGATCGTCCGGCTGGTCGACCAGCTGTTCCTGACGGCGGTGCAGGAAGGGGCCACGGACATCCACTTCGAGCCGGAGGAGCGAATTCTGCGGGTGAGGTTCCGGATCGACGGGAAGCTTCGCCCCGGCCCTTCCCTGCCGAAGGCCCTCCAGCCCGCGGTCACCGCGCGCGTCAAGATCATCTCGGGGATGAACATAGCGGAGACCCGGCTGCCGCAGGACGGCAAGATCAATTTCTTCGTGGGCAAGAGGAAGGTGGACCTGCGCGCCTCGACGCTGCCGACGGTATTCGGCGAGAACATGGTCCTGCGCGTCCTGGACCGGGCGAAGCTGGTGGTAGGGCTGGAATCGCTGGGGTTCGACGAACAGAACCTGGCGCGGTTCCGCAAGGCGATCGAAAGCAGGCACGGGATCCTGCTCGTCTGCGGGCCGACCGGGGCGGGGAAAACCACGACGCTGTATTCCGCCCTCTCCTATATCAACGCGCTGGACCGCAGCATCATAACCCTCGAAGACCCGGTGGAATACGAGCTTCCGATCATCCGGCAGTGCCAGATAAACGTAAAGGCCGGCTTTACGTTCGCGTCGGGTCTCCGGGCGATCCTGCGGCACGACCCGGACGTCATCCTCGTGGGAGAAATGCGCGACGCCGAGACCGTGGAGCTGGCTATACGCTCGGCTCTGACCGGGCACCTGGTGTTCTCCACGCTGCACACCAACGACGCGGCCGGCGCCATCCCGCGGCTCATCAACATGGGGCAGGAGCCGTTCCTGGTGGCCTCGTCGATCCGCGCGGTCGTCGGCCAGGCGCTGCTCCGCACCAACTGCGCGCACTGCAGGGTGACATATTCACCATCCGCGGAGACCATCGAGCGGGCGGGCCTTCCACCGGAATCCGCCGCCGGGACCTTCGTCAAGGGTGAGGGCTGCGAACGCTGCGGCGGGACCGGTTTCCGTGGACGCGTGGGCGCTTTCGAGATCATGGAGGTCACGCCGGCGATAACGCGCCTCGTCATGGAGCGGGCGAACAGCCAGGACCTCCTCTCGGCGGCCCGCGCGGAGGGGATGACGGTGATGCGCGAAGACGCGGTCGCCAAGGCGATGAGCGGACTGACCACGCTTGAGGAAGCGGTGCGTACGACGTAATAGGGAGGGGCGGTGCCGCGGTACGAGTACAACGCGATCGACGACTACGGAAAGAAGGCCCGGGGGACGTTGTTCGCGCCGGACGAAAACGGCTTGCGCGTCGCGCTGGCGGGGATGGGTCTTCACCTGCTGAACTCCCGCGAGCGCTCGGCCGGGGGCGGCCACCCGCTTTTCAGGAAGGGGATCAGGCGCAGCGATCTCATACAGTTCACGTTCCACCTGAAAACGCTGATCGCGGCCGGCGTTCCCATCGTCGCCGCCCTGGGCGACCTCGCCGACCAGACCGAGAATCCGGGATTCCGCGACGTTATCCAGGATATACGGCGGAACCTCCAGTCGGGCGCGGGGCTGTCCGATTCCTTCGCGCTCCACCCCGCGGCGTTCCCCGAGATCTACGTCAGCATCGTGCGCGCCGGCGAGACGACGGGAAACCTCGAGAGCGCCCTGGCGGACCTCGTGAAGTTCCTGACTTGGCAGGAAGAGCTGTCCCGGACCATAAAGCAGGCGACCTACTACCCGGTCACGGTGGTCTGCGCGGTGGCGGGTCTTATCTTCATCCTGTTCGCCTTCGTCTTCCCGCGCTTCCTGACGATCTTCCAGGCGGCGCAGGTGGAGCTTCCGCTGCCGACCCGGATCGTCATCGCCGTGAGCGTGTTCTTCCGGGACTACGGGCTTTACCTCCTTGCGGGAGCGGCCCTTTGCCTCCTCCTGCTCCATCTCTACCGCCGCACCGAGAGCGGGCGGCTGCGGATGGACGGATGGAAGCTCCGCATACCGGTACTGGGGAAGCTGATCCGCGCCATCGAGATCAGCCAGTTCAGCCACTACCTCGCCTCCCTTTTCAGGTCAGGCGTCGAGATGACCCAATCCCTTTGGGTGGTGGAGAAGCTCATCGGGAACCGCGTCATCGCCTCGGTGGTCCGCGACGCGCGCGAGGAGCTCATTGCCGGAGGCGCCCTCTCGGCGGCGCTTCGCAAGTCGGGGGAGTTTCCCCCCATGGTGCTTCGAATGGTCTCCGCCGGGGAGACCAGCGGGAACCTGGACGAGACGCTGGAGAACGTATCGAGCTACTACGACCAGGAGATCCCGCTGGCCGTCAAGAAGACGTTCGCGATCCTCGAGCCGGCGGTGATACTTATCCTGGCGACGGTCGTCCTGGGGGCCGCCCTCTCGTTCTTCATGGCCCTCTACAAGATGGTCGGCGTCATGGGAGGCAGGTGAGGCGGTGCGGCGCGGGGGGTTCACCCTTATAGAGGTGATCATAGCCATCGCGATCATCTCGATCCTGGCGTCGATGGCGGTCCCTTACGCGGCGAAGCTGATCGACAGGTCCCGGGAGGAGACCACGCGCGCGGAGATGGAGGAGCTCTACAACGCAATACTTGGCGATCCCAAGGTACCGACTTCCGGGTTCGCCGGCGACGTGGGAAGGCTTCCGGCAAGCATCGCCCAGCTGAACGTGCGCACGGCGCCGCCGCTCCCTGCTCCGCCGCAGGGCGGGGCCGGCGGGGGGCTGCTGGGCGTGAAGGTGGGATGGTACGGACCCTACGTCAATTCGGGCTTCGATGCGCAAGGGTACCAGAACGACGCGTGGGGGACGCCCTACGCCTACGGAAACCCCGGGGCGGGCCAGATCCGAAGCGCGGGGCCCGATCGCACGATCGGAAACGCGGATGACCTCATATATCCTCCCGCCGCCGTCAACTTCACCGGGCGGCTGCTTGTGAATTTGTACGTGTGGGACAACGCGGCCGGGCAGTATCTCCTGAATCCCCAGCCCGCGGCGTTCCCCCAGATGACCGCAACGGTTACATATTACTATTCGAACAACGGGAGCCAGGCGACCGCGGCCGTCGTGCTCCCGCCCGGTGCGGGCCCGCCGTACTCGTTCAACGGGTTCCACGCCGGGATGCACGCCGTCACCGGGACCTGCCGCTTGAGCCTTGCAAGCCCCGTGGTATCGGGGCAGGCGGTGGCATACGTGCCGGGAAATAACCAGCAGGCGCAGTTGAGCCTGTACCTGAGATGACGCATGGCGCTTAGCGCAAAGGGAAGGATGCTGGCGGTGGAGGTCTCCCCCCGGGCGATCCGGGTGGCCGAGTTCATTCCGAACACCTTCCCCGTGCAGGTAACGCTCACCGCCGGGATGGACCGGCCGGGCGGGGAGCCTTCCGTAGTGGGGCAGTTGCTGCGGAGCTTCCTCGCCGAACGCGGATTCACGGCGACCCGGGCGCTTGTAAGCTACTCCGGCCCGGTGATAGAGCACAGGATCTATCCGACGCCCCCGGCGGGCCGCGAGACGCGCGAGGAGCTGCTTCGCGGGAAAGTCGCCCAGGAGATTTCCACGCCTATCGCCGAGATGCGGGTCTCCGGAGAGGTCGTGGACAAGGTGACCGAGGGCGGCGTGGAGCGCCAGGAGGTGCTCACCGTCTTCACGCCGGAGTTCGAAATCCGGCGCCTTACCTTCCTGCTGATCGAGGCGGGAATTTCCCCGGCGCGGGTGGCTTCCGTGCCGCTGGCGCTGACGGCGCTCCACCCCAAGGACCAGAAGGACGTGCTCGCGGGATTCATCCATTCCGAGCCGGGGCGGGGCGTCATTTGCATCTCCGACGGGGGGAAGCTGCGGTTCTCGCGCGAATTCACGCTGGATATGCCGGCGCGCGCCGCGGCGGCACACGATATCCCGGACTACAAGACCCTGGAGCTGGACGGGCCCAGACAGCAGTTGGAGGCCCCGGGCGCCTCGGACGAGGATGCGCTGGCGGAGCGGATCGTGACCGAGGTGACGCGCTCCCTCCTGTACTTCCGCCAGCTGTCCCGCGGAGGGGCGGTCTCGCGGCTTTACTGGAGCGGCGAAAAGCCGTCTCCCGAGACGGTGCGGCTTATCGGGGAGCGCCTGAAGCTGGAGATCCACGCGCACCCCGCGATCGCGGCGGCCGTCTTCGGGCCGGGGCTGCCGGGGGACCCCGCGGAATTCGGCGTCCCCGTCGGACTGGCGGTCGCCGGCCAGCTGCCGGACCAGGTGAACCTCCTGCCCGAGGGGTACCTTCGCCGCAAAAAGCGCCGTGGATACCTCGCGGCGGTCGTAGCGGTGGCCGCGGTGTTCCTGGCCGCCAACATCGGCCTCTATGCCGGGCTGTACAGCGCGGCGAACCGCTACCGGGACGTGCTCGCCGGCGCCGCCGAGGCTTCGCACCGAAACGTCGGCATGCAGGAGGGATTCGCACGCTGGTTCTCCCTGCGAAAGGCGACCTCGGAGGCCGCCGCCGAGGAGCGGGCGCTGCGGGCTCCCTTCACGCGGTGGAAGGCCTTCTTCGCCTCGATGGGAGCGCCGGTTCCGGCTGAAATGGCGTTTACGGAATTGACGGTGGATCGGACGGGGCAGGGATACCGCGGCGAGCTTCGGGGCAAGGCCCGCGGGAAAAACGCGGCCGAGGCTCAGGGAAAGGTGAACGCGTTCATCGCCGCGGTCCGCAGGCAGGGGCTGGCGGCAGAGGCACAGTACTCCCCGGTCGAGGTGCGGCCGCTTCGGGCGGAGGAAGGCGCCGGGTACGAACAGGAATTCATGGTGAGTTTCCGCCTGGCGGCGGACGGCTAGGAGACAGCGGGTGAAAGAGCGCATCAAGAAGGGGGGGTTGCTTCATCTCCTGGGAGCCCTGTTGGCCCTCTCAGCCGCTTCCTATTTCCTGGTCTTCGCGCCGAAGATCCGGGAAGTGCAGAAACTCAAGGAGGACGTCGAGGCAAGGCAGGCCGAGATGGACTCCGCGCTCCGGCTCTGGGGGAGGATGGCCAGCACGGGCGACGCGGAAATCGGGCGATGGGAAGACCAGGTGAAAGCCTGGCGCGAGAGGGTGCCCGAGTCCCCGGATACGGACGGGCTGATGGCGGAAGTCGCCCGGAACGTGGTCCTCAACAACCTGAAAGGATTCCGCCTGTCCATCCCAACGGACGGAAAAACCGAAAAAAGCGGCACGGTGGAAGGGCCCGGCGTTTCAGCGGAGGGGGAGGAGAAGGAACGCAACAGGTTCGCCGGGGAGCTCCGGCTGCGCCTTTCCTTCTTCTCCACTTACAGGGACATGGCGGGATTCGTCGACGGTATACACAGGATGAAACGGCTTCTCTCGATAAGATCGGTCGCCGTCAAAGAAAGGGACGGGGAGATGGAGACGACGCTTGAGCTCTCGGCGTTCTACCGGAAGGCCAAGTGAAAAAGACGATACGTGAATGGATGCAGGACCGGCGGGTGGCGGCGGCGCTGGCGGGGCTGGCCGTGATCCTTGTCGCTTACAGGTTTTTTCCCGCAAGCGTCGAAACGGTCCCGCCCGCAACCGCTCCTCCGGGGAAGGCGGCCGGCCCGACGACGCCCGTGCCATCCGAAGGGCAGTCCGGGACCCTGGCCGCGCCGGGCACGCCCGCTGCGCCTGCCAGCCCCGCGGGGGAGATATCGTGGTCGTGGAGCAGGAATCCCTTCATTCCTCAGTGGAGGGAGGGAGGCGCAGGCGAGACCGCGACGGGCGCAGGGATCCAGCCGGTGACGGAAGTCCCGGCGGCTCTGCGGGGGACGGTGATATCGGGGGAGTCGGGGATAGCGATCTTCGGCAGCCGCCTGGTACCTCTCGGCGGCACGGTCGGGGATTGGAGGCTGGAACGGGTGGTTCCCTACGGCGTCACGCTGCGCAGGGGGAACGAGGTCCGCGTGATGGAGCTATTCAAGCCCGCGCCTTCGGGCGGCAGGGGCAGAGGAGGAGACAGGTGAGAAAGCTGCCAGCGCAGCGAAGCCGGCCGCGGGAAGGGACGATCGCCGCGGTCTGCCTCGTCATCGCGATTTCGGGATGGGGGTGCGCAACGCCCCGGGCGGTCCGGAAGGAACCGCCGCCCAATGTGCAGGTTGCGCGTGAGGCGCCTGCGCACGCGCGGGGCGATTCGGTCCGAAAAGCCGGCCGCCCCGACAGGCCTCTCCCGGATGCCCCACTGGAGGCGGCGGAAGGCGCGAAGCAGTCCCCGGATGATTTCCGAAGGGCGGCCCGCCGTTACACACTGGTCATGGCGGGCGCGGACGCCAGGGAGCTGTTCCTGTCCCTTGCCAAGGAAAACGACTTCAACCTGGTCCTTTCCCCGGAAGTCTCGGGTACGGTGACCATGGATATAAAGGAGGCGACGGCGCCCGAGATAATGGAGGAAGTGTGCGGGCTTCTGGGATGCAGGGTCGAGCTTTCCGGGAAGACGGTGCGCATTCTCCCCGAGAAGCGCGCGACGCGGATCTTCCGGATGGACTACCTGCTTACGACCAGGGCCGGCTCGGGATCCCTTACCGCCTCCACCTCCACGGGCGGTGGAAGCACCACCACGGGCGGCGCATCCGCATCGCCGGGCGGCTCCTCCGGGGGCGGCGGGGAGAGCGAGAGCCGCAACACGATCAACACGGACGAGAAATTCGACCTCTGGGCAGGGATACTGGAAGAGGTGCAGTCGCTGCTTTCGGGCGGGGACGCGAGGGTCGTGGTCAACCGGGCGGCAGGGACGCTTGCCGTCACCGACTTCCAGGCGAACCTCGACCGCGTATCCGATTACCTGGGCGTTCTCGAATCCCGCATGAGGAACGGCGTCGTCATCGAGACGAAGATTCTGGAGGTCACCCTCGACGACGACACGCAGTACGGGATCAACTGGACCGCCCTGCCCGACCTTTCGGGCCTGTCCCTGTCCGGGGGACTGTCCGGCGGGGCAACCGCCAGGCAGGCCTTGTCGGCCGGGACCACCTCTTTCCAGGTAGGGATCGCCGGGAGCAGGTTCAACGCCGTCATCGACGCGCTGGCCCAGCAGGGGCAGATCAACGTGCTCTCCGCGCCCAAGGTGTCGACCTTGAACAACCAGAAGGCGATCATACGGATCGGGAGGCAGG
>DATBLU010000290.1:0-4784 GCA_036555205.1 Candidatus Deferrimicrobiaceae bacterium | reverse complement strand
CCTGCCTCGCAATCGGGGATCCACTGCATCGCGGATCCCTTCTCCGAGCAGGTTGTACCCCAGGACCGTGAACAATATGGCGAGCCCGGGGTAGACGGAGAGCCACCAGGCGAACTCTATGTTGTCCTTGCCCGCGGTAAGTATGTTCCCCCAGGACGGGGTAGGGGGCTGAACGCCGATTCCCAGGAAGGAGAGCGCCGATTCCGTCAGGATGGCGCCCGCCACGCCGAGCGTCGCGGCGACGAGGACCGGCGCCAGCGTGTTGGGCAGGATGTGCCGGAAGATGATCCGCGCATCGCCCGCCCCCTGTGCCCTCGCGGCCGCCACGAAATCACGCTCCTTGAGCGACAGGGTCTCCGCGCGCACGAGGCGCGACACGCCCATCCATCCGGTGACGCCTATGACGACCATGATGTTATAGATTGAAGGCTCAAGGAACGCGATGACCGATAGTATCAGGAAGAAGGTCGGGAAACAGAGCATTATGTCGACGAACCGCATGAGCACGGCGTCCGCCAGGCCGCCGTAGAAACCGGAGAAGAGCCCCACGAGCAGGCCTATCGCCGTCGCGATTCCCACCGCCACGAACCCGACTTTGAGGGAGATCCGCGCCCCGTACGCCATGCGGGCCAGGACGTCGCGCCCGAGCTCGTCCGTCCCCAGCGGATGGGACGCCGACGGCGGCTGCAGAACGTTCCGGACGTCGATGCGGTTCGGATCGTGCGAGGAAAAAGCCTGAGGAAAGGCCGACACGAAGAAGAAGAACAGGACAGCCGCCCCCCCCGCGGCCGCCAGGCGGTTGCGCCCCAGCCTCCGCAGAAGGTCCGCCAACATGGATCGCCCGGACGAAGCCATCGCCTCACCCGGTCCGGATGCGGGGATCGGCGAGCGCATAGCCGACGTCCGCCAGGAGATTTCCGACGAGAGTCAGGAACGAGCCTATTACGAGTATTCCCATGATGAGCGGGTAGTCCCGCGACATGACCCCCTGGTAGAAGAGCTGGCCCATGCCGGGAATGGCGAAGATCGTCTCGAAGATCACCGATCCGCCCAGGAGGTCCGGCACGGAGAGCCCTAATATCGTTATGACCGGAAGAAGTGCGTTGCGCACCGCGTGCCGGAACACTACAAGCCTCTCGCTGAGCCCCTTGGCCTTCGCCGTTGCTATGTAGTCCTGCCTGATCACTTCCAGCATGTTCGACCTCATGTATCGGGAAAACCCCGCGAGCCCCCCGAATCCCGCCAGGAGCACCGGCAGGATAAGATGCTGCGTGCGGTCCCAGGCCTTCCCCGCAAGGGAAAGCGAGTCGTGCTCAAGAGAGACCAGCCCCGAAATGGGAAGCCAGCCCAGCTTGACGCCGAACAGCATCATGAGGAGCAGTGCAAGCCAGAAGGTGGGGATAGCGAACCCCGTGAACACGGTCACGGTCGAGATCCTGTCGAACCATGAATCCTTCCGCACCGCGGAATAGATGCCGATCGGGATCGCGACGAGGAGGATGATCCCCATTGACAGCAGGTTTATCGCGAGCGTCACCGGGATCCGTTCCCGGATCTTGTCGGCGACCTGCCGCCCGTCCGGGGAAAAGCTCGGGCCGAAATCCAGCGTCGCCATGCGGCCGAGCCAGCGGCCGTATTGGATGTGAAGCGGCTGGTCCAGGCCGTAATAGGCCTTCATGCGCTCCCGGACCTCCGCCGTGGCCTTCGGGTTCATGTCGGCGGCGGCGCCGATCGGCCCGCCCGGGGCCATGTTCATCACGAGAAACGAAATCAGGCTTATCCCGATCAGCAGCGGGATCGTCAGCAGGAGCCTTCGTACGACGTACCTGAGCATCGCGCCCTATTTCTGGAAGGATGTGTACTTCTGCCGTTCGTTCGGCACGAACCACCTGATGAAGTTGTACGAGATCCCGATGGGGGCGGGCTCGATGCCGTGGAACCGGTTGTGCACGGCGGGAAGCGAATCGGGAACGTACAGGAAGACGTAAGGCAGCTCCTCCGCGAGGATTTCCTGGATGCGGAAATACGCTTTCCTGCGCTTTTCCAGGTCGAAGGTGCGGCGCCCTTCCTCCAGGAGCCGGTCGACCTCGGCATTCGAGAAGCCGACGAAGTTCAGCTCCTTGGGCCCTGTCTTCCTGGAGCTCCAGATGTCGTACTGGTCCGGGTCCGGCGTGACGCTCCACCCGAGGATCACCGCATCGAACTTTCTCTTGTCGATGAACTCGTTGATGAAAGCCGCCCATTCCACCGTGCGTATCTCCATGGCGATCCCCACGGCGGACAGGTGCTGCTGCAGGATGGCCGCCGTCTTGGCGCGGCTCTCGTTGCCGGCGTTGGTGAGCACGGTGAACCGGAATTTCTTCCCGCCGTTTTCAAGCGTCCCGTCCGCCCCCTGCTTCCATCCCGCCTCGGCGAGCAGGGCCCTTGCCCTGGCCGGGTCGTAGGGGAAAGCGGGCACGTCGGGATTGTACACCCAGGTGCCGGGCTTGTACGGCCCGATCGCCTCGCGCCCCAGGCCGAAGAGGACGCCTTCGACGAGCTCCTTCTTGTTGATCGCGTGGGCTATAGCCCGGCGGACCTTCCTGTCCGCGAAGAAGGGGTGCGACAGGCGGAATCCCAGGTACGTATAGTTGAAGGCCGTGTAGCGGTACTTGTTGTACGATTTGCGGAACTCCTCGGTCTCGGTCTGCCTCGTGTACTGCACGGGCGTGAGATTCATCGAGTCGACGCCGCCGGACTTGAGCTCCAGGAACATCGTCGCCTGGTCCGGTATGATGCGGGTGATGACCCGCTGGATATACGGTTTCCCCTCGAAATAATCCGGATTCGCCTCGAAGACGACCCGCGCGCCGGGCTTCCACTCCACGAATTTGTACGGACCCGTGCCTATCGGGTGTTCCTTGTTGAGCGGGCTCTTCGAGATGTCCTCGTATTTCTCCAGCAGGTGCTTCGGCAGGATCGACATCCCCCACGACGCCAGCGCCGGGGCGAAAGGCTTCTCGTACTCGACGACGAACGTATGGGGGTCCGGGTTGCTCGCCCGGCGAACCTGCTTGAAGTCCTCGGCGTAGGCGGTCGGGGTTTTCGGGTCGATGATCTTCCTGTAGGTGAACATGACGTCGTCGGAGGTGAACGGCGTCCCGTCGTGCCACTTGACCCCCTTGCGGAGGCGGAAGGTTATTTTCTTCCCGTCCGGGGTCACTTCCCACGATTCGGCCAGCTCCCCCTCGAGCTTTACGTTCTTGTCGTAGCGGACCAGGCCGTTGAAGACGTAACTGGCGGCGTCGTGGGAGGCCGCGTCCGAGGTGACCGCGGTCAGGAATCCGCTCACGTCGCCGTTGCTGCCGAAGACTATGGCGTCGCCGTAAGCGGGGGCCACGCGCATCGCGGCGGTTTCCTTGGCTGCGCCTTCCTTTTTCTCACCGGAGCATCCGGCCGCGAGAAAGATGGTCCCGAAAGTCAGCATCGCGACGAGCACGGCGGCCGGCAGGCGTCTCATTCCGCGTCCCTCCGCAGCAGGATCTTCGCCCCGGAAATCTCGATCAACACGAGGGGGGGCGGCCCCGTCGTTTCGCGCCCGGGATACGAAACCGTGACGCGCTTCCCCTGGAAATCGTATTCGGCGCGGGAGAGGAGGCGCCTTGACGGGTCGGAAAAAAGCCTCTGCCTCCCGTCTTCGAGAAACCACTCGCCCTGCGTCGTCCTGGCCAGCTCCCCCCCGTCGACGGGGTAGCCCGGCGCTCCGCAGAGGATGCGCCCCATCGAAACCGGGCCGGCCTTGACCTGGGGAAAATCGCGGAAGGGGCTTCCTCCGGCGGCCGGCTCCCAGGATACGGTGATCCGGACGCCGTCGTTGGCAAGGAAAAGGACCGGGCGCCCGAGCGGGTCGTAAACGCCCACGGTCTCCTTCGCCGGAGAGCGCGAGTTCACTCCTGCGACGAACGGCAGCGGGTCTCCGGACCCTCGTGCGACGCCGGAATAGGTGGCTTCGATGGGGAAGGAAAGCGAGGAGGCGGCAAGGAACAATTCCCTGGCACCCAGGGCCTCGGCCCCCGCGATCCGGTGGCGGGCGGGAGCGCACCCGGCTGCGACGAACAGCGCCGCCGCGATCCAGCAGGCTGTAGCTATCCAGCGAGACAGTCCGCTCCCCTCCTCATTTGGAGGGCAGGCTCTCTTTCCCGGTCCGGCTGAGCTTGCTCCTGATCTCGTCCGGCTTTTCGTGCCCCTTGGCTATGGCCTTCTCGAAGAAGGACACGGCCTCGCCCGCCTTCCCCGCGCTCATCAGGACGTCCCCCAGGTGCTCGAGCACCACGGGGTCGTCCGGGACCAGGGTCAGCGCCTGCCGAAGCTCCGATTCGGCGCGCTTCAGGTCCCCCTGCCTGTAGTGCACCCAGGCCAGGCTGTCGGTGAAGTAGCCGTCGTTGGGCCGGACCTCCAGGGCGCGAAGTATCAGCGCCTCGGCTTCCGAAAGCTTCATGTTCCGGTCGGCGTACGTGTAGCCCAGGTAATTGAGCGCCGCCGCGTGCTTCGGGTCGATCTCGATCGCCTTCTCCATCGACGCGACCATCTTCTCGAAATTGCCCATCTTGTCGTGGACGACGCCCAGGGAAAACCGCGCGGAGGCGTTCTTGGGATCCTTGGCCGACGCTTCGGTGAGGATGCCGACGGCCTCCTCGTACTTTTTCGCGTCTTCCAGCTGCCCGCCGAGGAACACCATCAGGTCGACGTCATCCGGGTACTTCGCCCGGAGCTTCCGGATCACCTCGATGGATTCGCCGCTTTTT
>DATBLU010000288.1:0-5148 GCA_036555205.1 Candidatus Deferrimicrobiaceae bacterium | reverse complement strand
GAAACGAGAAAACGGCTGGGCGGCTTCAGGCGCCCGGCGGACCTGCTCAAGGTTACCGGCATAAAGGAGAAGCGGCTCAAAAAAATCCTTCCTTTTCTGGTAGAATTCCCTAATAATTGACTATAATTGTCAGGTTATCAGGGAGGGAAAGGGGGGAGGATGTTCCAGCGAATCCGCAATGACATCAAGGTGATATTCGAGCGCGACCCGGCGGCGCGCAGCGTGGTCGAGATATTTTTCTGCTACCCCGGATTCCATGCCATGCGGTTCCACCACGTGGCGCACTGGCTCTGGACGCACGATTTCCGGCTCCTGGGCCGATTCCTGTCGCACATCTCCAGGTGCCTTACGGGGATAGAGATCCATCCGGGAGCGACGATCGACGAGGGATTCTTCATCGACCACGGAATGGGGGTCGTCATCGGGGAGACTTCCGAAATAGGGAAGAACGTGACGATGTACCACGGTGTGACGCTCGGCGGGACGAGCTGGAAGAAGGGGAAGCGGCACCCCACGATCGAGGAAAACGTCATCATCGGCGCCGGCGCGGCGATCCTGGGGGCCATCACGGTAGGCCAGAATTCGAAGATCGGCTCGGGGTCCGTGGTGAACAGGGATGTCCCGCCCAACTCGACCGTCGTGGGTATTCCCGGCAGAATCGTCTACCGAGAGGGGAACGTCTACAACGATCCGACGGGAGTCGCCGGCACGCCGGACCCGGAGGGGAAGGCGATCAAGTGCCTGACCGACCAGGTGATAGCGCTGGAGCAGCGCTTGGACGAGGTGACGAAGCGCCTGGAGAAGGAGCCGGAAGCACCCCGCGTCGAGTCGGTCAGATGAAGATCACGACCCGGGGCAGGTACGCGGTGATGGCGCTTGTGAGCCTGGCGGCCTCCTCCCGCGGAAACCCGGTGGCATTGAAGGACATCGCCGGGCAGGAGGAGATCCCCGAGCCGTACCTCCAGCAGCTTTTTTCGCGGCTTCGCAGGCGCAACCTCGTCAAGAGCATACGCGGGCCGGGAGGAGGGTTCCTCCTTGCGCGCCATCCGTCGCAGATATCCATCGGCGAAATCATCCGCACGGCGGAAGGTAGGGACGCCGTCATCGGGTGCCGCCGGTCGGGCAGGACCTGCGGCAGGATCGAGCGTTGCAAGACGCAGGGGATGTGGGACGCGCTCGAATCCCGCATGGAGGAGTTCCTGGATTCCATTTCCATAGAGGACCTCTTCCGGGAGACCCCGGAGGAAGAGGCGAAGGAGGTCGGGGCGTGAAGACGGTCTACATGGACCACAACGCCACGACGCCCGTGCATCCGGAGGTGGGAAAGGCCGTCGCGCCGTACATGGCGGAGATGTTCGGGAACCCGTCCAGCATCCATTGGGCGGGCCGGGGCGTGCGCAAGGCGATCGAGGACGCGCGCCAGGAGATCGCGGCGTTCTTCGGGTGCCAGCCGCTGGAGATCGTATTCACGAGCTCCGGGACGGAGAGCGACAACCTCGCGATAAAGGGGGTCGCGTACCGCAAGGCGAACGAGGGGAAGCACATAGTCACCTCGGCGGTCGAGCACCCCGCGATCATCAACACGTGCAAATTCCTGGAGTCGAAAGGCTTCAGGGTGACCTACGCACCGGTGAACCGGCAGGGGATCGTTGAGCCGGATACGGTGCGCCGGGCGCTGACGAAGGACACGGTGCTGGTATCCATCATGCACGCCAACAACGAGACGGGATGCGTTATGCCCATCGCGGAGATCGGGCGCATCGCCCGGGAAGCCGGGGTCCTGATGCACACCGACGCAGTCCAGGCGGCGGGAAAGATACCGATCGACTGGAAGGAGCTCCCGGTCGACCTTTTGACCTTCTCGGGCCACAAGGTGAACGGGCTCAAAGGCGCCGGGGGGCTCATAGCGCGAAAAGGGACGGAGCTCGAGGCGGTCATCCACGGCGGGCACCAGGAGCGGGGGCGGCGGGGCGGCACGGAGAACGTCGTGGGGATCGTCGCGATGGGCAAGGCTTTTTCTCTTCTTAAAAACGGCATGGCGGAGGAGGTCCGGCAGACCCGCAGGCTGCGCGACAAGTTCGAGAAGGCGCTGTTCGCGAGGATCCCGGACCTGGTGCTTAACGGGCATCCCGTGGAGCGTCTCCCCAACACCGTCAACATTTCGTTCCGATACGTGGAGGGGGAGGCGCTTCTTTTGAATCTCGACATGCTCGGGATCGCCTGCTCCTCCGGCTCGGCCTGCACCTCCGGGTCGCTCGAAGCGTCGCCGATACTGATGGCGATGGGCGCCGACCCGGTGGACGCGCAGGGGGCGCTGCGGTTCAGCCTCGGCAGAGGCAACACCGACGAGGAGATCGATTACGCCGTCGAAGCCGTCCGGGCGGTCGTCGAAAAGCTGCGCGCGATGTCCCCGCTGATCAAGAAAGAGGCGAAGGCGCGATGAAGAAACGGATCCTGGCGGCGATGAGCGGCGGGGTCGATTCCTCCGTCGCCGCGCTCCTCATGCAGCGGGAAGGGTACGAGGTGATCGGGATATCGATGGACCTCTACGATTTCTCGGCCGTAACGAAGGGCAGGGCGGGGACCTGCTGTTCTCTGGACGACCTTTACGACGCGCGGCGCGTGTGCGACCAGCTCGGGATCCCCTATTACGTCCTCAATTTAAGGGAAGAGTTCCGCAAGGAGGTCATCGATCCGTTCGTGCAGGAGTACTCGAGCGGCCGTACGCCCAATCCTTGCATCCTCTGCAACGAATACTTGAAATTCCGCGCGCTGCTGCGCAAGGCCGACGAGCTGGGGGCGGAAGGCGTGGCCACGGGGCATTACGCCGTCATTCGGCGCGGGGAGACCGGCAGGTGCAGGCTCTTCGCCTCCCCGGACGCCACCAAGGACCAGTCCTATTTCCTGTTTTCCCTGGACGCGCAGCGGCTGGAAAGGATCCGGTTCCCGGTAGGCGGAATGCCCAAGACGGAAGTGCGCCGGATTGCGGGCGAGGCGGGTTTGCCGGTGTTCGAGAAGAAGGAGAGCCAGGACGTATGCTTCGTCACCGACGATTCCTACACGCAGTTCCTTTCCCGCAAGGGTCTTAAGGAACAGGAAGGGCATTTCGTCGACAAGAAGGGGACCGTCCTGGGGGCGCACAGGGGGATCTTGCGGTACACGGTCGGACAGCGCAAGGGGCTGGGCATCGCCGCCAAGGAGCCGCTTTACGTCGTCGCCATCGACGCCGAGAAAAACGAAGTGATACTTGGGACCGAGGACGAGACGCTTGCCGCCGGGGCGATAGCGAGGAACGCCACGTTCGTAGCCGGGGCGCCCCCGGCAGCCGAGTTCCGGGCCACGGCCAAGGTCCGCTATCGCCATGCCGGCGTTCCCGCAACGGTGCGTTGCGAAGGCGGAAAGATCCAGGTCCGCTTCGACGCCCCGCAAAAGAGCGTGACGCCGGGACAGGCCCTTGTCCTCTACGACGGGGACGAGGTGCTGGGCGGCGGCTGGATCGAATGCGCAAGCGTCTGACGGTCCTGACCGTCGGTTGCAAGGCCAACTTCGCAGATTCCGCCTCCATCGTGCGGGAGGCGATTTCGGCGGGGTTCGAGGTCGTTCCCCCCGCGGAACCCGCGGACGTCGTAATCGTCAACAGCTGCACCGTTACCCACCGCGCTGACCGGGACTGCCGGGCGCTCGTGCGCAGGGCGCGGCGCGACAGGCCGCTCGCCTCGATAATCATGACCGGCTGCTACGCGCAGGTTGCCCCGAAGGCCAGGGAATCGCTTCGCGAAGTCGACCACTGGATCGGGATCGCGGACCCGGGCGCGCTGGGCGCGGTCATGCGGCGGATCGGAGGCGGGGAAGCGGAAGGGCCGCAGCCGGTTTCCGAATATGCAGCCGACCTTCTCCTTGGACACAGGCGGACTTTCCTGAAAATCCAGGACGGATGCGATTTCGCATGCGCTTACTGCGTGGTCCCGCTGGCGCGCGGCGGGAACCGCTCGCTGCCCGAACGGGATATCGTGGCCAAGGCGGTTGCGGCGGAGCGGGACGGGGCGAGGGAATTGGTCCTGACCGGGATTCACCTGGGGCTCTACGGAGCGGACCGGGGGGAGAAGGACGCGCTGGCGAGGCTTATCGATATTCTTTTGAAGGAGACAGTCAAAGTGCGCCTGCGGCTGTCTTCCGTCGAACCTGCGGAGGTCACGGACGGCCTGCTGGATGCGGTAGCGGGCAACGCCAGGGTCTGTCCACACCTCCACATCCCCTTGCAGAGCGGATGCGACAGGACGCTTGGGCGGATGCGGCGCCCTTACACGGCAAGCCGGTATGCCGAAGTCGCCGGCCGCGCGGCGGCACGGGTCCAGGGCGTCCAGGTGGGGGCGGACGTCATCGCCGGATTCCCCGGGGAGACAAGGCAGGATTTCGAGGAAACGATTCGATTCCTTCGAAGCGTCCCGGTAAACTACATCCACGCCTTTCCGTACTCCCCGCGCGAAGGGACGGAAAGCGCCAAAATGCGCGACGACGTCCCTGTGCGGGAAAAGAAGGAAAGGGTCGCGCAACTGCTGAATATCGACGCGCAGAAACGGGCCGAGTTCCTGCGATCGCTTTTGGGGAAGGAGATGGAGGTCCTGGCCGAGACGGCCAAAAAGGACGGGCAGGCGTTGTCGGGCTATTCGGGAAATTACGTCGAGGTGACCTTTCCCGGGAAGGCGGACGGCGTCGGAGGGCTCTTCCGCGTGAGAGCGAAGTCGGTCCTGGGGCGGGGGCTTGAAGGGATTCGGGACGATGGAAATGAAAGAGCTTGAAAAAAGGATAGGGTACCGGTTCTCGTCTCCCCATCTCCTGGAAGAGGCGATGCGGCACGCGTCGCTCGCCGGGGGAAACTCCGGGGAGATGTCATACCAGCGGCTCGAGTTCCTCGGCGATTCGGTGCTTAACCTTTGCGTCGCCGAGGAGATGTTCCGCCGGCTTCCGGACACCGGGGAGGGGATGCTTTCGAAAGCCCGCTCCGCTGTCATCAACAACCGCAACCTCGTGCGCGTCGGGGAGCGGATAGGGGTCCCGGAGTCGCTTCGCACCGACCCGTCCGTTCGGCGCAAGGGGGGCGGAGTGACCCGCAAGATGGTCGCGGACGCCGTGGAGGCGATCGCCGGG
>DATBLU010000284.1:0-3216 GCA_036555205.1 Candidatus Deferrimicrobiaceae bacterium | reverse complement strand
GTCGAGCGTCACGACGATCCTTCCCCGCACGATCGAGAATCCCGACATGATGGCCGAGTGCTGGCCGTAGTTGCGGGTCAGCTCGATTACCCGAACCCCGTCCCTCCCGACGAAGTCCTTGAGGATCTCCAGCGAGCGGTCGCGGCTCCCGTCGTCGACGAAAATGATCTCGTAAGGGCGCCCCATCGGGCGGAGGGCGGATTCCAGCCGGTCCATGAGAAATGGAAGGTTCTTTTCCTCGTTGTAGACGGGGACGACGATGGAGATCAAGGCCGTCCCTCCGAAACGATCTCCCGGATCGCCCCGCATACGTAATCCACGTCTCCGTCCGCCATGCCGGGAAACAGGGGGAGCGACAGGATCCTCGCCCCCGCCCTTTCGCACAGCGGCAGATCCCCTTCCCCGGTTCCGAACCGGCTGCGCACGTAAGCGAGCAGGTGGCAGGGGGGGAAGTGCAGCCCGACGCCGATGTTGCGGTCCGCGAGCCGCCCGATGAAGGCGTCCCGGTCCATCGCCGTAACCTTCACGATGAACAGGTGCCACGAATGCTCGTGCGGGTAAGGGGGGGATTCCGGCGGTTCGATACCCTGCACGCCGCGCAGTCCCTCGAGGTAACGGGCGGCGAGGGCCGCACGGCGCTCGTTCATCAGCTTGACCTTCCCGATCTGCACGACGCCGATGGCAGCCTGGAGGTCGGTGAGGTTGTACTTGTAGCCGGGCTCCCGGATGTCGTACTGCGGCGTGCCGCCCTTCCCGTACCGCTTCCAGGCGTCGCGTTCTATCCCGTGGAACCTCATCAGGCGGAGCTTTCCGGCGAACTCCCCGTCGTAGCAGGTCACCATCCCTCCCTCGCCGGTGGTCATGTTCTTGATAGGGTGAAAGGAAAAGATCGCGACGTTGCCGTGTCCGCCGACGGGCCGCCCGCGATAAGAAGTCCCCACCGCGTGGGCCGCGTCCTCGATCACCGGAACCCCCGCGCGGTCTGCCGCGGCCCGTATCGGGTCGAGGTCGACAGGCGCGCCCGCGAAGTGTACGGGTATGACCGCCCTGGTCCGCCGGGTGATCGCCCGCTCCGCATCGGCGGGCAGGACCTGCATTGTCCCGTAGTCGTTGTCGGCGAAGACCGGCCTGGCGCCGCGCAGGGCGATCTGGTTGACCGTCGAGGCGAAAGTCATCGAGGGAGTGACGACCTCGTCGCCCTCCCCCACCCCGAGGGCCGCCAGCACGATGTGCATCCCGGCGGTGGCCGAGGAGACCGCCACGGCGTGCGGCGCGCCGGTAAGCGCCCGGAAACGCTCCTCGAGCTCGGCGACCTTCGGGCCGCTGGTTATCCATCCGGACCGCAGGGACTCCGCAACGGCATCGATCTCCTCGCCGTCGAGCCACGGCCTGGAAAGGGGAAGAAAGTCTTTCCGGATATCCAAAGGGGGCGTCCTCGCCGGTATTTGCGTCGATTCAGGGTCGGTTCACGATGAGGATACCCGCATCGGAACGGTAGAGCAACCGGTGCCCGGGGAACTTCTCCCGTATGAACGGCAGGGCGTCGCGCTTGAACACGCAGAACACCCGCGCCCCGGAGTCCCACAGGCGCTGGAACTCGGCGGCGCCGAGGAAGTAGTCCGCCCGGTCCGCGGCCCGCGAAGCGCCGTACGACAGCTCCCCCGCTTCCTCCACAAGGACGGTCCTGCGTTTCGTATAGAAGGGGATGCCATGCTTGTATGTGCCGTACTGGGCGACGACGTCTCCCGGCCGCAGCGCGGCGGACAGGACCGAAGACATCGCCTTGGCCGACTTGTACGATCCGATGTAGTCGGCCGCGGGGCGGTTGATGGAGGTCAGGAACAGCGCCAGCGTCAGGAAGGAAAGCAGAACGACGCGCTCGGCCCCCAGCCGCCGCAGGAACAACGGGATCGCGCCCCAGATCACGATAAGCAGAACAGGCAGGGCGGCGACCCTTGCCCAGGCCGAGGGATCGATCGGATGGCGGGACTGCGAAGGAAGAAAGATCATGACCGCGGCGAGAAGCCCCGCAAGCGCCAGCGGGGACCGGCAGCGCTGCGCCCCTGCTTCACGGTCCGCCCACATGTCCAGTCCCCTTCCGAAAAGCACCGCCAGCGGCGGGAAAATAGGCGCGACGTACGTCGCCAGCTTCGACCGGGATACGGAAAAGAAAAGGAAGATGAAAAGGATCCAGGAGAGCAGAAAGACCATGTCCTCCCGCTCCATGAATTTCCCCGCCCCGGACCGCGCGGACAGCACGATTCGCCTCAAGAATGCGATCCACGGGACGAAGCCGCCTGCTACGACCGGCAGGAAGTACCAGAACGGCTCTACCCGCTGGTGGACCGTTGTCGTAAACCGCATGAACTGCTCGTGCACGAAGAAGAAACGGAAGAAATCCGGATTCTCCCGCTGGACCAGGAGAGTCCATGGAAGGGCGATGGCAAGAAAGATGACGACCCCGGGGAAGGAGATCGCGCGGACCATATCCCGGCGCCGCCGTGAAAAGACCAGCCAGCACAGCAGTATCGCGGGAGGGAATACAACTCCGATCAGTCCCTTGGTCAGGTAGGCCATGCCCGCCGCCGCATACGACAGGTAAAGATACCGGCGGCTCTTCCGCTTGCCCGAAAGATAGAGGTAGGCGGGAAAGATCGACAGCAGGAGACACACCGCAAGGGTCATGTCGAGAGTGTTGACCCGCCCGACGATGTAGTAATAAAGGGAGGTGGAAAGCACGATCGACGAGAAAAGGCCCGTGCGCCATCCGCAAAGGACGGCGCCCATCCAGTACGTCAGAAGTATGCCGGCGACCGAAACCAGGGCGGTGAAGCACCGCGCGGCGAACTCGTTCTCTCCCAGGAGCGCCATGGAAACCGCGTTCCCCCAGTAGTAGAGCGGGGGCTTTTCCAGGTATACGACGCCGTTCAGGTGCGGGGTCACGAAATCGCCCCGGGCAAGCATCTCCCTGGGGATCTCGGCGTACCTTCCCTCGTCGGGCTCAAGGAGAGGAATTGTCCCGAGGGCTGAGAAATAGAAAAGGAAAAAGGCCAGGAAAAGCAGAGCGAGCGTCCGGCGGCTCATCCCCCGGCCCCCTGGAACCTGGGATTCCATGGGGGGGGATTATACCTTAACGAGGAGTACAGGGGGGGCTCTGGTATAATACGCCCATCACGCTTTCCCCGGCAGGGGACGAAAGGGGGACGCCATGCATCG
>DATBLU010000248.1:0-13362 GCA_036555205.1 Candidatus Deferrimicrobiaceae bacterium | reverse complement strand
GGGTCGTCTTCTCGTCGTCCACGATCAGCGCCAGCGGGCGGTCGCGATCTGCCCGTATCCTGGACCCGGCGCCCTTGCTGAAAGCGTCTTTCGAGAAACCAGCGACCTTTCCGAATGAATCTCGTTCAAATGAGGGGAATTGTTCTAAAATAGCCGCATTACGCGAAATTATTATTGATTCTTGACTGATATCTTTGGTATACGCGCTCATCGCATTCGCTCTCAATGTTACATTACGGAAATATTTCGCATAACTTCAATACAATTTTGAAATAACGAAAAAAAATGACCGAACGGGTGGCAGGAACGCCTGTTGCGCCTGGTCGGCTAGTCCAGGTCGATGTCGCGAACCGGCTTGGAGGGCAACGGCTCGTCCTTGGCTTTTTCCAGGAAGTCCTTGAACTTTCTGTCCATCTCGGTGCCGCGGCCCTTCTCCGCCTCGACGATCTGCTGATACCGCTTGTGTATGCGGGACGACTCTTCCTGAAGCAGCTTGCCGGCGTGCTTCAGGTCGGCCTCCTTGCGCGGATTGACGGGATCGCGGCTTTCCAGGACGGCGCTGCTTGAGGCGTCCACGACGAGATGCGTTCCGCATTTGGGGCAGTCAACCTCCAGTATGTGCTTGCTGCCGGTCTTATCGGACATGGTCGCGACTCCCCTGCGGCGCATTATTTTATATATTATTATACGGGTAAAACATCATACGGAGAAAAGAGGCGAGGAGAATGACCATGAGCGCCCGTCTGAGCGGCAACCGGGCTTTCGACCTGTCGTTCCACGGAATACGAAAGGCAGAGGCGGTCTGGTGGAACCTTTCGCTTTCCGCGCTGGTCGAGCAATCCGTCAGGAGACGCGAAGGTCACCTGGCGGCCACCGGCCCGCTCGTCGTGCGCACCGGGGAATACACCGGCCGCTCTCCCAACGACCGCTTCTTCGTGCGCGAGCCGGGAAGCGAGGGATCGATTTTCTGGGGGAAGATCAACCGGCCCTTCGACGCCGACCGTTACGAGTCCCTGAGGGCGCGGCTGTTCGCCTACCTCGAAGGCAGGGAGCTGTTCGTCCAGGAGTGCCACGTGGGGGCGGACGAAAAACACCGGCTTCCCATCCGGATAATCACCGAGATGGCATGGCACAGCCTTTTCGCGCGGAACATGTTCATCCCCGTTACGGGCCGCGACGCGCTCAAGCACCACGTGCCGGAGTTCACGGTCATCGGCGCCCCGGGCTTCCATTCCCGCCCCGAGATGGACGGGACCCGCAGCGAGGTCTTCATCCTCATCCACTTCGGGCGGAAGGAGGTGCTGATCGGCGGCACCCTGTACGCGGGCGAGATCAAGAAGTCCATATTCACCGTGATGAACTACCTGCTTCCGGCGCACGGCGTGATGCCCATGCACTGCGCCGCCAGCTACGGGCGCGACGAACGGGACGTGGCGGTGCTCTTCGGCCTCTCGGGCACCGGGAAGACCACTCTCTCCGCCGATCCGGAGCGGACGCTGGTGGGAGACGACGAACACGGCTGGAGCGACCGCGGCGTCTTCAACTTCGAGGGCGGTTGCTACGCCAAGGTGATCAGGCTGTCCCCCGAGATGGAGCCGGAGATCCACCGGACGACCGGGATGTTCGGGACGATCCTCGAAAACGTGGGCATGGACACCGAATCGCGGGGGATCGACCTGGACGACGCGACCCTCACCGAAAACACGCGGGCATCCTACCCGCTCTCCTCCATCCCGCGGGTGTCTCCGCGCGGCGCGGTCGGCCACCCGAAGCATATCGTCATGCTGACGGCGGACGCGTTCGGAGTGCTGCCTCCGATCTCGGCGATGACGGCCGACCAGGCGATGTACCACTTCCTGTCGGGTTACACGGCCAAGGTGGCCGGAACCGAGCGGGGAATCGTGGAGCCGCAGGCGACTTTCAGCGCCTGTTTCGGCGCCCCCTTCATGGCGCTGCATCCTTCCGTATACGCGAAACTTCTGGGAGACAAGATCGCCAGGCACAAGGTGAAGGTCTGGCTGGTCAATACGGGCTGGACCGGCGGCCCGTACGGCACCGGCCGGCGGATGAACATCGAATACACACGCAAGATGCTCCGGGCCGCGCTCTCCGGAAAACTCGACGGCGTCGAGACGAGGGAGGACCCGGTGTTCGGGCTGCGCGTGCCCGCCGGCTGCCCCGGAGTGCCGAAGGAGGTCCTCGACCCGCGCTCGACCTGGAAGGACCGCGCGGCTTACGACGCGACGGCGCGCAAACTTGCCGCGATGTTCGACGAGAACTTCGCGCAGTACGCGGACCAGGTCGACCCGCATATAAGATCCGCCGGGATGCGCAAGGCCCGCTGACGCGCTTCGGATCCAACCGGGATCCTTTCCTTCCCCCCGGGAATCTAAATTCAGTGGACCCAAAAGGAAGACGGGGAGGTATGCGATGAAATCGCCTTTCGTCATCTGCGGAGCGACGGGGAACGTGGGGGGGAAGATCGCCGACATCATATTGACCGCGGGAGAGCCGGTTCGCGTCATAGGGAGGGAGCGGGTCCGACTGGGACCCCTCGCCGCGAAGGGGGCGGAGCCGTGGCCGGGCGACATCGGGGACGCGGCCTTCCTGGCGAAAGCATTCGCAGGCGCCCGCGCGGTGTTCGCCATGATCCCGCCCAAACACGACGCCACGGACCACAGGGGCTATCAGAACCGGATCGCCGAAACGGTGGCGGCGGGGATCGCGAAGGCCCGCGTCCCCCGCATAGTAACCTTGAGCAGCATCGGGGCGCACCTCTCCGAGGGTTCGGGTCCGATACTGGGACTTCACCATCTCGAGAACAAGCTGGGCGAGCTCCGCGATGCGGCGGCGGTCCACCTGCGGCCCGGCTACTTCATGGAGAACCACCTCTGGAGCATCTCCGTGATCCGCGAACACGGGGTCACGGGAAGCCCGGTCCGGCCCGACGTCCCGATTCCCATGGTCGCGACGAAGGACATAGCGCACGCCGCGTCCCGCCTGCTGCTGGAAGGGACGTTCACCGGGCACGCCGTCCGTTACCTTCTGGGGCCGCGCGACCTGACGTTGTCGGAGGCCGCCCGCATCCTCGGCAGGGCGATCGGGAAGCCGGACCTCCGGTACGTCCAGTTCCCCGAGGAGGAGGCGCGCAAAGCCATGTCGGGGATGGGGATGTCCGCGAGCACGGTCGAGGCCATGCTCGAGATGCAACGCGGCTTCAACGAGGGGAAAATCCGCCCGACGCGGGATCGGGACGTGGGGAGCACAACGCCGACGACGCTCGAGGAGTTCGCCGAATCCGTTTTCGCCGCGGCGTACCGAAGGGCGGCCTGAATCGACGCCGTGAAGGTATAGAATAGGGGGGCGGGTACCCGACCTTCGAGAGGCGAAAGCGAAGCGATCATGTGCGGGCGGTTCACGCTGTTCGAATCCGGCCAGATCCTTTCGAAGATGTTCGACGCCCCCCTTTCGGACTCCCCTGCCCAAAGATACAACATTGCCCCGTCCCAGCCGGTCCTTGTGGTCCGCCGCGCTCCGGGATCGGGACGGCGCGAGTTCGCCCACGTCCGGTGGGGGCTTGTCCCTTCATGGGCGAGCGACCCGGCGATCGGGAACCGGCTCATAAACGCCCGCGCCGAGACCGCGCACGAAAAACCATCGTTCCGCGCCGCCTTCAGGAGCCGGCGCTGCCTTATCCCGACGAGCGGCTTCTACGAGTGGCGGCGGCTCGAGCGATCGAAGCAGCCGTACTTCATCCGCATGACGGATGGGCGGCCGTTCGCATTCGCCGGGTTGTGGGAACATTGGGAAGGGCCGGACGGAAAGGCGATCGAATCGTGCGCCATCCTTACGACCGGTTCGAACCGGGTCCTCTCGCCCATTCACGACCGGATGCCCGCGATCATAGGCCCCGGGGACTTCGACCGCTGGCTCGATCCCGCGGACCGAAAACCGGAATCGCCGAGCCCCCTTCTTGCCCCGTACGATCCCGACGAAATGATCGCCTACCCCGTGAGTTCCCGCGTCAACAGCCCGGCGATCGACGACAAGGCCTGCATAGCATCTCTTTCGTAGCCGCAGGTCCGCAGGTATGTTAGCATACCCTGATGGGCGCTCCACTCACCCGGTCGCAGCGGCAGGTCCTGGCGTTCATCCGGGAGTTCATCGCGCGCCGCAGGTTCGCCCCCACGGCCAGGGAGATCGCCGCGCGCTTCGGCATCGCCGAGAAAAACGGCTTCTACTACCTGGACGTCCTCGCGCGCAAGGGGTACTTGAGGCGCGGAAAGCACCAGCCCCGGCGGATCGAGCTCCTGGGAGAGCCCCTGCCCCGGACTCCGGCGCGGGTGCCCGTCCTGGGCCGCGTCCCCGCGGGCAGCCCCCTGGAGGCGGTAGAGGAGATCGAGGAAGAGCTGTTCCTGGATCCTTCCCTGTTGGGAGAGGGGGAATTCTTCTCCCTGCGCGTCAAGGGGGACAGCATGGAGGGCGCCCACATCTGCGACGGGGATTACGTCCTGGTCAGGGCGCAGCAGAACGCCGAGGGAGGGGAAATCGTCGTGGCGGTGATCGACGGAGAGGCCACGGTAAAGCGGTTCCGCAGGCAGCGCGGCAAGGTGAAGCTCGAGGCGGCCAACCCGTCCTACCCGCCGATCTACGTCCCCGCCGACTCGCCCAATTTCCGCATCGCAGGCAAGGTCATCGGGGTCTTCCGGAAAATGTAGGGTTGCCGCCGTAGGTATGTTAACATACCTATATGGGCGATCCGGCCGACATCGAGCGCGCCTCCTTCATCTGCCTCTCGCCGCCGCCGGGCAGGATGGCGGGGATCTTCGGGGACGGGGCCTGCCCCCTGGCGCTGCGGGCGCTGGCCCGGCCGCTGCTGCTCGGGGAAGCCGTCGTCGCCGTGGACGGGGGGAACCGGTTCGACCCGTACGAGATCGGCAAGGCGGCCAGGGCGCTGGGGGGAGACGGCAAGGAGGCCCTCGAAAGGATCCGCGTCTCCCGGGCGTTCACCTGCCACCAGATGGAGGCGCTCCTGGTCCGCAAGCTGCCTTCCGCCCTGGCCCGTTACGACGCCCGGCTCGCCCTGGTCCTGGGCCTGGCCGACACGTTCACGGACGCCGACGTCCCGTACGCGGAGGCTTGCCGCATCTTCCGGAGCTGCCTGTCCGCGCTGCGGCGGATCGCCTGGAAGGGAACCCGCATAGTGCTTGTCGGCAAGGCGGAAGGCGCCGTGCGGGGCGCGGGATATCGTTCCCCGGCGCCCGCCGTCGAAAACCGCGACGGGTTTTTCCGGCACCTCGCCCGGACGGCCGATCCCGTGCTCCTTCTGCGCCGGGAAGAAAACGTGCTGCGGTGGGAGCTGCGCCGGGGAGACGCTTCCCATGCCCGCCTTCCGGGAGGACGATGAATGGGCCGCACGGTGCTCCCGTTCACCCAGGAGCTGTACCGCGAGGAGGAATCCTGGAAATCGTTCCGGCGCGCGCTGCGCCGCGAGGACCGGGAGCTCTTCGACGAGCTGTTCGCCGCCGCCCGCTACCACACGGCCGCCTGCACCTGCTCGGGGCGCGCCGTCCCCTTCGAGGCGATCCTGATGAGCATCCTGGTCGAGGAGCGGCGGGCGGTGCGCGAGCTCTCCCGCCGGGTGGACGAGCTGGCGCGCAGGCTGGACGAGCAAGAGCGCCTGGTCAGCCGCGCTTGAATTCCGCGCTTGCCTTGACGATCGCCCACGCGGCGATCGTCATCCCGTCCCATATCGCGCCGGCGCCGATTCGAGCGTCGATCTCGTCGCGCGTCGCCCGGACGATCTCGAACTCCTCAGTCTCGTCGGGCGCTTCCCCGACGTACCGCAATCCCCTCGCGACATAGACGCTGCACATCTCGTCGGTGACGCCGTTGTAGGGGTTGAACTCCCCGACCAGGACCAGCCTCTCCGCCGAATAGCCCGTCTCCTCCGCCAGCTCGCACCCGGCCGTTTCGACATGGTTTGACCCGTCCTTAACGCTCCCGCAGGGAAATTCGACGCTCTCCCTGTCCATAAGGTAGCGATACTGGTTCACCAGCAGCACTTTCCCGTCGTCCAGAACCGGGACGACCATGGATGAGCCGTTCGTATGGACGTAATGATACTCGCCGGGCTTCCCCGACGGCAGCTCGATGTCGTCCCGCTTGTACGTCCACCAGGGGTTCCTTAGCACGATGGACTCCGCAAGCTTCTTCCACGATTTAAGCGCCATTGCCGCAGGCCCCCTCCCTCGTTCGATTCCCTCTTCCGGTTATCCGATTATATGCAAAACCGCAACCCCGGTTGCCCGAAGAGGCGGCGACGGGGCATATAGGTATGCTAACATACCCATATGGGCAACCCGCTTACCCCGTCACGGGACATGGCCGGATGGGTGTTCGACGTGATCCCCGCGCCGGGCGGGATGACCGTATGGTTCCGCTCCGAGTCCGGTGAAACGACGGCGCTGTCCGCCCCTTTTCGCCCCTGCTTCGTCCTGGCGGGGAAAACACTGAAGGAGACGACCCTTCGGGCGGCTTCGGCCCGCTGGAACTGCTCCCTTGCGCGCGGGGAAGGCGCCGAGTTCTTCTCCGGCAGGGCGATTCCCGCCTGGACGTTCACGGTCGCCGCGCCGGCCCTCCTGGGCCCCACGGTCCGGAAAGCGGAAAAGGCGTTCGGGCCCGAGGCGCTCTTCAACGCCGACATCGCCCCGGAGCAGCAGTTCGCCTGCGCCACCGGGCTCTACCCGCTCTCGCGCGCCCGCGTGGAATGCGACGGCGACGGGACGATCGTTTCCTCGCGGGTCCTCGACTCCCCGTGGGATATCGACGCGCCCCTCCCCTTCTTTTCCACGGCGCTCCTGCGAGCGGAAGGCAAGGGCCACCCGGAGCACGGAAGGGTCCGCCCGCTGGAGCTCACCGCCGGCGGCGTCACGCACGTTCTTTCGTGGGAAAACGGGGCGGAGTTCCTCCGGGAGCTCCTGCGGCTCCTTGAAAGGGCCGATCCCGACCTGCTCGTCACGGAGTACGGGGACGATTACCTGCTGCCGCGCCTGCTCGGCCTGGCCGGCCGGCTGCGGATCCCCCTTCCGCTGGGGCGCCCGTCGCGGCGCCCGGCGGCGGACGACGCGGTCCGCCGCGCCAGGGAGCGGTCGTACCTTTCCTACGGCCGCGTGGTCTTTCTCGCCGCCCCGCACACGCTTTCCGGACGGTGGCACGTGGACGCGCGCAACTCCTTCCTCTTCGGGGAGACCGGCCTGCCGGGCCTGATCGAGCTTGCGCGCCTCTCCGGCATCCCCCTCCAGCGCCTGGCGCGGACCTCGCCGGGGACGGCCATATCCGCGATGCAGGTCGCCACCGCCCTGCGCCGCGGGATCCTGGTGCCCTACAAGAAGCGGGAGCCCGAGGAGTTCAAGTCCGGGGTCGACCTGGTCGTCACCGACAAGGGGGGGCTCACGTACCTGCCGCGCCCAGGGCTGCACGAGAACGTGGGCGAGCTCGACTTCGCCTCTATGTACCCGTCCCTCATGGACCGCTACAACATCTCCCCCGAGACGATCAACTGCGGCTGCTGCGGCGATCGTCCGCCCGGCGGCCGCCCGGGCGTCCCCGTCCCGGAGATCGGCGCCCGCACGTGCGTCCGCCGAAGGGGGCTCGTTCCCGATACGATCGCCCCGATCCTGGCCAAGCGGCGGCTTCTTAAAAGTCGGCAGGCCGCCTGCGCCCTGCCCGAGGAACGCGAGCTGTTCAGGAAACGGCAGACGGCGCTCAAGTGGCTCCTCGTGGTCTGCTTCGGGTTCCTGGGATACCGGAACGCCCGGTTCGGCAGGATCGAGGCGCACGAGGCGGTCACCGCCTGGGGGCGGGAGAAGCTCCTTGCCGCCAAGGAGACCGCGGAGAGCAGCGGCTTTCTCTTCCTGCACGGGCTGACCGACGCCGTCTGGGTCAAGCGGGAAGGCGCGTCGGAGGATGACTACCGGGAGCTCGCGGAACGGATCACGGAGAAGACCGGAATGCCGATCGCGCTGGAGGGGGTCTACCGGTGGCTGATGTTCCTCCCCTCGAAGCGCAATCCCAAGGTGGCCGTCCCGAACCGGTTCGCGGGAGCGTTCTCCACCGGGGCGATCAAGGCGCGCGGGATCGCCATGCGCCGGTCCGACACCCCGCCGATGGTCGCGGCCCTCCAGCGGGAGCTTCTGGAGCGGATGGCCGCGGCGGAGACGGCCGCGGACCTCAAGGCCCTGCTGCCCGAGCTTCGCGGGGTCACGGAGCGCGCCGTCGCAGGGCTTTTGGAGGGGCGCATCCCGCCGGAGGCGCTGGCCGTCGCGCGGCGCCTTTCCAAGGCGCCCGAGCAGTACGTCGCAAACACCGCGGCCGCCGCGGTCACCCGAGAGCTGTGCGGGCGCGGCGTGACGCTGCGGCCCGGATCCAAGATCCGGTACCTGCTCGCCGACGGGAAAGGGCGGGCGATGGGCTTCCTGGACGGAAACGAGACGCCCGATTTCGCGCGGTACGAGGAGATGCTGCGGGAGGCGGAAGAGGAGCTGCTCGGGCTTGTCGTGGGACTGTATTTACCTACATAATGAATTACTTCAATAATTGTTCCATATAATGCCGTATCAGGTGGGTATTACTCCTATCCCCGCGTGGAACTGCTGGAGGCTCTTGGCAGGGCTCCCCCCGCTCCGGTGCGCAGCGATCCCCTTGGCGGTGGCGACCGCCGCGGCCGTCGTCGTTATGTAGGGGACCTTGTGCTTTATGGCCGCCTTGCGGATGTATGAATCGTCGTGAACGCTTGTCTTCCCCACCGGCGTGTTGACTACAAGCTGAATCTCCCCGTTCCGGATCGCGTCGGCTATGTTGGGGCGTCCCTCGTGCATCTTGAGGATCGGCCTGGCCGCCACGCCGTTCTCCTCGAGGAACCTCCTCGTCCCGTCGGTGGCGACGATGGAGAACCCGAGCTTTTCGAATCGCCTTGCCGCATCCAGCGCCCCCGGCCTGTCCCGCTCGGAAACGGTGATAAGGACCGTCCCCTCCATCGGCAGCATCTGCGAGGCCGCAACCTGCGCCTTGAAGAAGGCCTCCCCGTAAGACTCGGACATCCCGAGGACCTCCCCGGTTGAGCGCATCTCGGGCCCGAGGACCGGGTCCACCTCCGGGAACATGTTGAACGGGAAAACGGCCTCCTTCACCCCGAAATGGGGGATCGGCCTTCGGGACAGAGACAGGTCGCGCAGCTTCTTGCCCAGCATGACCTGGGTGGCCAGCCGCGCCATCGGGATGTTGCAAACCTTGCTCACTATCGGAACGGTGCGGCTCGCCCTCGGATTGGCCTCCAGGATGTAGACCGTGTCATCAGCGATGGCGTACTGGATGTTCATCAGCCCCACCACTCCGAGCGCCGCCGCGATCTTCCGGGTGTACTCCTCTATCGTATCGATGTGCTTCGGGGGGATGCTGACCGGCGGGATCGAGCAGGCCGAGTCTCCGGAATGGACCCCGGCCAGCTCTATGTGCTCCATCACCGCGGGGACGAACGCATCGGTGCCGTCGGCGATGGCGTCCGCCTCGGCCTCAATGGCGTTCTCCAGGAACCGGTCGATGAGGATGGGGCGCTCCGGCGAGATCTCGACCGCCTTCGCGACGTATTCCCTGAGCATCTCCTCGTCGTGCACCTTTTCCATGGCGCGCCCGCCCAGGACATAGGAGGGGCGGACCATGAGCGGGTAGCCGATCCTAGCGGCGATCGCGATCGCCTCGTCCAGCGTGCTCGCCATTCCCGATTCCGGCTGGGGAATCCCCAGCCGCGCGATGATCTTCCGGAACCTGTCGCGGTCCTCCGCGAGATCGATCATGGCCGGCTTCGTACCCAGGATCCGGACCCCGGCGGCCTCGAGCTCCGCGGCGATGTTTAAGGGCGTCTGGCCTCCGAACTGGACGATTACCCCTTCCGGTTTTTCCTTTACGTAGATCGCGAGCACGTCCTCCACCGTCAGCGGCTCGAAGTATAGCTTGTCCGAGGTGTCGTAGTCGGTCGAGACGGTCTCCGGGTTGCAGTTGATCATGATCGACTCGAATCCCGCTTCGCGCAGGGCGAATGCGGCGTGGACGCAGCAATAGTCGAACTCGATCCCCTGGCCGATCCGGTTCGGCCCGCCGCCCAGTACGAGAACCTTGCGACGGCCGCTCGTTTCGACCCGATCGGGGGCGTTGTAGGTCGAGTAGTAATAGGCGGCTTTCTCCACCCCGCTCACCGGAACGGCGTCCCACGCCTCGACGATGTCCAGGGCGGTCCTGCGCTGCCTGACGACCGCCTCGGGAACGCCCAGGATCTTCGAAAGGTATTTGTCCGCAAAGCCGTCCTTCTTCGCGCGGGCGAGCAGGTCGTCCGGCGGAAGGCCCCCCTTGTGTTTGAGCAGGAGCTCCTCGAGCGCCACCAGCTCCCTCATCTGGTCGATGAACCACGGCTTGATGTGCGTCTTTGCGTACAGCTCCTCCGTCGTCGCCCCCTTGCGAATCGCCTCGTACATCACGAACTGGCGCTCGCTGGTCGGCTCGGAGAGCATTCTCATGAGATCGGGAAGCGGCCTGTCGTGGAAATCCTTCGCGAAGCCAAGGCCGTACCGGCCGATCTCCAGCGACCGGATCGACTTCTGGAACGCCTCCTTGTAGTTCTTGCCTATGCTCATGACCTCGCCCACCGCCCGCATCTGCGTCCCCAGCTTGTCCTTGACCCCCTTGAACTTCTCGAAGGCCCAGCGGGCGAACTTGACCACGACGTAGTCCCCCCACGGGGTGTACTTCTCGAGGGTCCCCTCGCGCCAGTAAGGGATTTCGTCGAGAGTAAGCCCGCAGGCGAGCAGCGACGACACGAACGCGATCGGGAAACCTGTCGCCTTGGATGCCAGTGCCGACGAGCGGGAGGTGCGGGGGTTGATTTCGATCACGACCACGCGTCCCGATTTCGGATCGTGCGCGAACTGGACGTTCGTCCCCCCGATGACCTCTATGGCGTCGACGATGTCGTATGAATGTTCCTGGAGACGCGCCTGGAGCTCCGGGGCTATGGTCAACATAGGCGCGGTGCAGTAGGAATCCCCCGTGTGGACGCCCATGGCGTCGACGTTCTCTATGAAGCAGACGGTTATCTTCTGTCCCTTGGCGTCGCGGACGACCTCCAGCTCGAGCTCCTCCCAGCCCAGGACGGACTCCTCCACGAGCACCTGCCCTACGAGGCTCACGGAGAGCCCGCGGGAGACGATCGTCCGGAACTCCTCCATGTTGTACGCGAACCCGCCGCCGGTGCCGCCGAGCGTGTAGGCCGGCCTGATGACGACGGGGAAACCCAGTTTCCTCACGACGGACTCTGCTTCCTCGAGATTATGCGCGATGTCGCTCCGCAACACCTCCAGCCCGAGACGGGACATCGTGTCCTTGAACTCCTGGCGGTCCTCGCCGCGCTTTATCGCGTCGACGTTGACGCCTATCACCTTGACACCGAACTTTTCGAGGATTCCGTGCTGCGCCAGCGCCGACGAAAGGTTCAACCCGGTCTGGCCGCCGAGGTTGGGGAGCAGCGCGTCGGGGCGCTCCTTCTCGATTATCTCGGTAAGCGAGGCCACGTTCAGCGGCTCGACGTAGGTAACGTCGGCCATGGTCGGGTCGGTCATGATGGTGGCAGGGTTGGAGTTGACCAGGACGATCTCGTAGCCGAGCTTCTTCAAGGCCTTGCAGGCCTGGGTGCCGGAGTAGTCGAACTCGCACGCCTGCCCGATGATTATAGGGCCGGATCCGATTATCAGGATTTTCCGGATGTCGTCGCGCCTCGGCATCCCGAAGATATTAAACGAAAACGCCCCATCAAGGAAATTGTTTGGCGCTACGGCGGGCGGGTAAGATGGAAATATCATGGACTCCGGCGGACCGATCTCAGCCTACCGGCGGTACTGGCTCCCCGAGCTGGCGGTTCTAGTCGGGCTCGCCGCCGCCGTGACGGCGCTTTTCTGGTCAACCGATCTGGACATAGTGGCCGCCCGATGGTTCCACCATCCGCAGGCGGCCGATCCATGGCCGGTCGCCAGCCAGCCTCTCTGGCACCTGTTCTACAGGTCCGCCCCATGGGTCACCGGCTCGCTGGCGGTGGCGGGCGCGGCCCTGCTGATAGCCGGCATGGTCCGCGGAAAATCGAGGCGGTTCCGGCTCCTCGGGATCTTCCTGCTCTTGAGCGTGGCCGTCGGCCCCGGACTGATAATCAATGCGATATTCAAGGACCACTGGGGGCGTCCGCGCCCCCGGCAGATAGTCGAGTTCGGAGGTCGCCTGGAGTACGTTCCCCCGCTCCTCCCCGCGCGCACGCACGGAAAGTCCTTTCCCTGCGGGCACTGCTCGGTCGGATACCTTTATGCGGCCGGGTGGTGGGTGTGGCGCCGTAAATATCCGGCGCTCGCCGCCGGGTCCCTTGCCGCGGGAACCGTTCTCGGCACGCTGCTCGGCTTCGGACGGATGGCCGCTGGAGGGCACTTCCTCTCGGACGTCGCCTGGTCGGGGCTGATCGCTTCAGGGACCGCGCATGCCCTCTACTATTACGTCCTGAGGATACCCGCGCGCGAGGACTCCCGCGAGGTCCTGTACCCGCGGATCGAGCGAAGCCCGCGGTGGAGAGCGGCGGCGCTCGCCGGCGCGGTCCTTTTCTGCGCGGGGATAATCGGCGGGGGGCTTCTCGCCAGTCCGCACCACAAGGACCTTTCCGCCCGCATCCGGCTCGCGGACTATCCCGCGTCGCCGGAGACCGTTGAAGTGATCGCGGACGCGCTCGACGTTGAAATAACGCTTGCCGCGGAACGGGGCGGGGAGATCGGGTGCGCGGGCCATGTCCACGGTTTCGGCCTGCCGACGAGCAGGATCCAGGCGGCCTGGGAGTTCGCGGAGCGGCCCGTCCCTACGCTTCGGTATCGCGTCGAAAGTATCGGCTGGTTCACGGACATAGACGGCGCGGCGCGCCTTCGTCTCCCCGCCGGGAGCCTGCGCAGGGTCGTCGTTCGGGTAAAGCGGGGCGACATCGCCGTCGTCGACGAATCGGGCGGCGCAGCCGGACCGGACCGCCTTCCGGCCCTGGACCTGCATACTGTGGACGGCCGCGCATATCGATAACCTCCAAATTTCCCCCCGAATCGGGTAGAATGCTACCGATCGCGCAAGGCACCACTTTTCCTCGAAAGACGACGGGAGCAACCCTCGACACCCGCTTAACAGATTCAACATTCTCGACAAGGGGGAGGATATGATCGAAGCGTATCGGAAGGAAGCGAACGAGCGCGCCAAGCTGGGGATCCCCCCGCTGCCGCTCAACCCGGAACAAACCGC
>DATBLU010000216.1:0-3968 GCA_036555205.1 Candidatus Deferrimicrobiaceae bacterium | reverse complement strand
GATGAAAAGCGACATTGCGGACCGAAGGGAAGCCATGAAAGCGGGGGACTGGCGCCGGGCGGCCTGATCCGCCGACTTCAGAAAAGCGAGCGGACAGAGGACCCATATGGGCAAATGGAGTTTTTGCACCAGGTGCGGATGGCACAGCACGGGAATATTCGGTGGATGCCCCGCCTGCGACGCCAAGGACGTGCGCCACCTGGACAACGATATCCACCTGGACGCCAAGGACCCCCTCTTCACCAACTACGAGGGGGGGGACGAACAGAATTCAACCGGATACTCGAAAGAGAAGAAGAAAGCCAGTTGATCCGCCGCGAAAGGAAAGCCCGGATCCCCTCAGAGCTTCGACTTCACCTCCGGGTGGCACTCCTTGCAGGATCCCTTTACCTTCTTGTTGTCGATCGCGTGGCAGTTCCTGCATTTCATATGCATCGCCTCCCGGAACGACGGCGTGTCCTTGTCCCCCTTTGCGGAGTGGCAGTCGGAGCACTTCTCCTCGTCGCCCGGCTTGCTCATGTGGTGGCATTCCTGGCAGTCCCCGATCCGCTTCGCGTGCCCCTTGTGGTCGAACGCGACGGTCCTTTTCGGATAGACCTTGAGCAAAATCTTCCCCTGCGGCTCCCCCCCGTCGACAACGCCGGCGAATATCACCGCCGCCGCGACGGCCCCCGCCATCACCGCGATTTTCCTCATGCCGCTCCCCCCTCCACCCCATTCGTCGATGATTTCCCCACTGCAGCCATACCGGACACCCGCGCCGAGCCATCGGAAACGAACTCCGCGGTTGTCGGCATTTTAACCTGAACTCAACATAATTCCGGTATAGTTTAGTTGATCGATCATCCACCTGCAAAGGAGGTTCCCCATGCTAAAGAAGCGGATGCTGCTGGCGGTTGTCGCGGTCCTGGCCCTCGCCGCGGGCGGGTGCTCGGTCATGGGAAGCACGTACGCGAAGAAGGTGAACGAGGCGGACAGCCTGGCAAAGGAGCTGGCCGCGCTCAAGGGTAAGAACAGCGAACTCTCCGCGGAGAATTCGGCGCTGAACGCGCGCGTCGAGAGCCTTTCCGTGGAATTGAAGGCGAAGTCCGACTCCACGTCGCGGACGATAGCCGAATTGCGGCAGAAGATGGCGGCGCAGGAAAGCGAAAACGCGAAGCTGAAAGCCGACATCGCCGCGCTGGCGAAGTCCCGCGAGGAATCCCAGAAGGCCAGCAAGACCTACGAAGACCTTCTCCAGAAGATGAAGGGCGAGATCGATCGGGGACAGATGACGATCTCGGAGCTCAAGGGCAAGCTCACGGTCAACATGGTGGACGCCGTCCTGTTCGATTCCGGAAAGGCGGAGGTGAAAACCGAGGGGCAGGCGATCCTGCAGAAAATCGTCTCCATTGTCAAGGATGTGAAAGACAAAACGATCCGGGTCGAGGGGCACACCGACAACGTTCAGATAATCGGGATGCTGGCGAAAAAGTTCCCCACCAACTGGGAGCTGTCCGCGGCGCGGGCCACCAATGTCGCCCGCTACCTGCAGGAGCAGGGCATAGATCCAGCCCATCTTTCCACGGCCGCGTACGGGGAATACAAGCCGGTCGCGGGAAACGACACGGCCGAGGGGAAGGCGAAGAACCGGCGGATCGAGATCATCCTGGTCCCGAAGGAGTAGACGCCGGATGGCTGGCGACCCGAAGCCGGCATCGGCCACCCGGCTGGTGCTGGCCCAGGTCATGACGCCGCTGGACGCGAACGTCAACGGGAACGTCCACGGCGGCAACATCATGAAGCTGGCGGACGAGGCGGCGGGGGTCGTCGCGATCCGTCACTCGGGTTGCAACTGCGTCACCGCCACGGTCGACAGGTTCGACTTCCACGCGCCCGTGTTCGTCGGGAACCTGGTGACCGTCAAGGCATCCCTCAACTACGTCGGGCGGACGTCGATGGAAATCGGCGTCCGCGTCGACGCGGAAGATTTGCTGACGGGAAAGCGGACGCACACGAACTCGTGCTACATAACGATGGTGGCGATCGATGCGGACGGGAAGCCCGTGGAGGTCCCGCGGCTCATCCTGGAGACCGACGAGGACCGGCGCAGGCACGAGAAGGCGACGATCCGCGTCATGGAACGGAGGAAGACGAAACCGTCGGTTCACCCTTGAGGCCGGTTACGCCCCTCTCACCATCCGAAGAGATTCTTGATTTTCTTCATGGGCTCGACCGCCTTCTCGACGGTCCCTTTTTCCTTCGGCGGCTCCTTCGGCCGTGAGCGCTCCTGCAGATCCTTTTCAGAAGCGCTGTCGCTTTCGTCCCGACCGGGGTCTTCCTGTTGGCCGGTGACCGGCCGGCTTCCAGGCACGATTCCCATCGGCATCTTCATAAGCTGATAACCGGAGGGCACTTCGAACAGTTTCGGGTCCTGTTTGCCGATCTTCAGGTTTTTAAGCTCCATCCTGAACCGGCCCTTGGATCCCTTTCCCTTCGCGACGGCGTCCATCTTCACCATGATGCCTTCCTTGCTCGTCCACATGGTGCCGCCGTATTCCGACTTGTCCGGGCAGGACACCTCGATCTCGCTTTTTACCGCATCGATTCCGTTGACGGTTTCCTTCCCTGCCGCCTTTTGGGCAAACGAGCAGTCCGAAAGGTCCCGGCGCTCCTTCTTTCCTTCCTCTAGGGACCTCTCCATGTACATTTTCTGATCGGGCATAACGATCCATAAGAGTTTCCTGTCGGCGCGCGTTATGACGACCTGCCTGCCTCCCCCTTCCTCCATTTCCATCCGCTGCTTTCCGGGCGCATGGTACACCCTGGATTTGATCGTCTTTTCCCCCGAGCCCATGAACTGGTCCGCCGAATATTCCGCCTTCGGCTCGGCGATTCCGGCGGCACACGCGGTCCCCGCCGACGAGATGGAAAACAACGCCGCCGCCGCGAAACCGGCAAACTTCAGGATCTTCTTGCTGATCATCGCCTGTTTCCCCCTTTCCATTTCCCGTTTTCCGGTTCGCCCGTCACGGATACAGCCCCCGGAACCGCATCGCCTCGGCTACCCTCGAGATGCCGATCATCAGCGCCGCCATCCGCGGGCTCACGTTCCGTTCGCGCACCTGCGCCATCACCTCCCTGAAGGCGCGCAGCATGATGCGCTCCAGCTGCAGCTTGACCTGGGAGAGGTCCCAGAAGAACTTCTGGGTGTCCTGCACCCACTCGAAATAGGAGGCGGTCACGCCGCCAGCGTTTCCGAGGACGTCGGGGATGATGAACACCCCGTTCTCCTGCAGAATTTCGTCCGCCTCCAGGGTGGTCGGGCCGTTGGCGCCTTCCGCCAGGATACGGCACCGTATCCGGGGCGCGTTCTCCCTGGTTATCTGGCCGGCCGTGGCGCACGGCGCCAGGATGTCGCAGGGAACCTCCAGCAGCTCCCGGTTCGATACCGGCTTCGCGCCGGGAAACTCCGCCATCCTGCCGCCGGCCTCGACGTGCCGGATAAGGGCGTCGACGTCAAGCCCCGCGGGATTGAAAGCCCCGCCGTGCACGTCGCTCGCGGCGACGACCTTGACCTTGCGCTTTTGCATCTCAAGCGCGGCCACCGACCCGACGTTTCCGAAGCCCTGCACCGCCGCCGTCATGTTCTCCGGGGAAAGCCCCAGGTGCTCGATGGACGCGAAGATCAGGTTGCATAGGCCCAGCCCGGTAGCCTCCTTCCTGCCCAGCGACCCTCCGACGGCGACCGGCTTCCCCGTGACCACCCCGGGGACGGAATAGCCGACCTGCATGGAATAGGTGTCCATGATCCAGGACATGGTCTGCTCGTTCGTGTACATGTCCGGCGCGGGTATGTCCTTCTCCGGGCCTATGAGCATGACTATCTCGGATGTGAACCGCCGGGTGAGCGCCTGGATTTCCCGCCTCGACATCTTGAGCGTATCGCAGCAGACGCCCCCCTTGGCGCCGCCGAAAGGGATGTTCAT
>DATBLU010000194.1:0-3317 GCA_036555205.1 Candidatus Deferrimicrobiaceae bacterium | reverse complement strand
GGAACCCCCTCGAAGACCAGCGTGCCGTCCGTGATGGCGAGGACCATCTCGGACTGGTCTCCGAAAAGCAGGAGGATGTCCTTGTGAACCTTCTCTACGGGGGTACGTACGAGCGGATGCGTGGCGGGGTAGAGCCCGCGGTTCTTCAGGGAAGTTCCCAGGGCCCGGATAAGTCCGGTGATCAGCAATTCCTGGTCGCGCCGGTTCATCTTCCCTCCTCCTCTCGGTTCGCCTGAGGATCCTCTCGGCTTCCGCTCTCAGGTATTTCTCCGGGGCCTTGGCGGCTCTTTCGAGCGCCTCTTCCGCCTTCGCCCCGCTGATCTTTGAGATGCTTCTCAGCGCGTGGGATTTCATGCCCCGTAACTTTTTCGTCTCCCAGACGGCCGTGGCGCGGGTGATCTCTTCGAGCGCCGTGACCGCCTCGTCGGTGCCGATGGCCCGCAGCGAGTCGATCGCCTCGTGCGCGAGCCGGTAGTTGGGGAACAGGAACTGCTTGTGAACGGTCCGCCGGTAAAGGGCCAGCACGGCCTCCGACTCCTTCTTGGAGGACATCGCCGCGGTTGCGGTCAGCGCAACCGTCTCCTCGGGGAAGAAGCACAGCTCGCTGAGCGACAGGACGGCGGACGGGTGAGGAAGCTTCGAGAGCGCCTTGATCGCCTCCTTCTTGACGCGCAGGTCGGGGTGCGAAAGCGCCGTGGCCACGTGCGGCGCGAGATCGGGGAGCCCCAGGCTGCCCAGGATCGTCACCATGTTGCGGACCATGAACCACCTGGAGTCGTTCAGATTCTCGAGGATGGCCGGGACCGACGGCCTGCCGATCCTGACCACGATCTCCACGATCGATTTCCGTACGAGAAGGTCCTCCTCGTCCGCGAGCGCCCGGAGAAGCGGCTTGACGGCCCGGTCCTCGAACGCCACCAGGACGGTCTCCACTTCCTTGCGGCCCCTTCCGGCCTTGTCCCTCAGGAGGTGAATATAGTGAGAGACCAGATCGTCGGTGGCCATCTCCTTTATCCCGAGGCGCGCGAGGTTGGCGATCTCCGCGTTCTGCATAGGCGGGCGCTCGATGTGGGCCGCGAAGATCATCAGCGCACGGGAAGCGTATTCGATCTTCCGGTCCATCCGCTCGCCGAAAAGGGCCCGCGAGAGGGCGATCAGGTGATCGCGATACGCCGTCGCGTCCGTCTCATTCTCGATAAGTCCGAGAAGGTCGTCGATCGTCAGCTCTTCCGGCGCCACGTTCTCCAGCCCCAGGGACGCGTCCTCCCCTGTCTCCGCGATCTCGGAGCTTTCGTCCGCCGGGGGCTCCTCCTCCGTCTTCATCATCTCGGTGAGTCCCATGTAGTCGACGCGGTTCGCCCAGATGCGCGAAACCTTCTCCCGGATCATCGACCTCTCGATGCCGCCTTCGTCCTGAATCTGCTGTATGTCGCGATTGAGGATCCCCAGGAACGAGATCATCTCGTTTGACTTGAGGTTCGGCAGAAAGATGATCTTGCTGGCGCGGCGCAGGTACAACTCGCGGTTCAGGTCCCCGACCGCCTTGCTCGGGGCCGGGATCGGGGTTTCCTTATGGAGCAGCGCGTTCTTGGTCACGTCGATTTCGAGCCCGGACTCCGGCAGCGGGATCTCTTCGAAGTTTGCTACAATCTTGGAAATGGCCTGGATGAGCGCCGGGTGTCCGGGGGGGTAGAAGCTGACGCTTTTCAACCCCTTGGCGAGTTCAGTGACCGCCTTCGATATTCTCAGTATGAGGTCGCCTTCAGGCATTTCCGCCGCGCGAGTTCCCGTGGTTTGCAAAAATCGTTTTATTTGTCACGGATGTTTATTATAGATGTAAAATTGATAATCTAGTTATGCCTATCTTTCAAGTCAAACCTTTTCGGGGGACGTTGTTCTTCCGGGCGGTCGCCTCGGGGCTGGGCGTCGGGTACGCGCCGGTGGCTCCCGGGACGCTCGGATCCCTGTTGGCGCTGCCGCTGTGGTTCTGGGGAGGCGGAACGGGGACGTTTCATTATTGCGCTCTCGCGGCGGTGCTCCTGCTGTCGGTTCCCTCGGCGCGCGCGGAGATCCGGGAAACGGGCAGGCGGGATCCACCTTCCGTCGTGATAGACGAGGTTGCGGGCATGCTGCTTGCCGCGACGGGGATCCCCTGGGGCTGGAAGCCGGCCTTTCTGATTTTTCTCCTTTTCAGGTTCTTCGACATCGTGAAATTCGGGCCCGCCGCGTGGGCCAACGAACGGGAGGGGGCGGTTTTTGTAGTGGCGGACGACCTCGTCGCCGGGGTGTACGCCAACGTGGCGTTTCGGGGCATCTCATGGCTGGCGGGGTGATGCGGGACCTGGCGAAACGGCTGGGCGCAGCCCTGTCGGGGGCGGGTAGAACGATCGCCGTGGCCGAGTCATGCACGGGGGGAGGCCTGTGCTCCGCGATAACGGAAATCCCGGGGAGCTCGGCGTACTTCCTGGGGGGTATCGTCGCGTACCACGATGAGGTCAAGACGAGGGAACTGGGCGTTCCGGACGGGTTGATACGGTCCGAGGGAGCCGTGAGCGAGACAGTCGCGATCTCCATGGCCGAGGGCGCCAGGATGCGGTTCGGCGCAGACATAGGAGTCGGCGTCACTGGTATCGCGGGGCCCGGCGGGGGGACTACGGCAAAGCCGGTGGGCACGGTATGCATGGGGATTTCCGCGGACGGCGTCCGGTATTCGGGAAGGATGATATTTTCCGGCGACCGCGAATCGGTCCGCGGACAGGCGGTTGCCTGGGCGCTTGCCGAGATCCTGCAGCGGTCGGCGGGCGGGTCGGGAGAGAAAAAGTGAGGGTGTTCATCGGGATCGGGCTGCCGCCGGAATGCAGGAGGGCGATCGCGGCGGCGTATTCCCGATTCCGCGAAAAGCGACTTCCGGTTTCATGGACGCCCGAGCGCAACCTCCACGTAACGTTGAAATTTCTCGGAGAGATACCCCCGGGAAGCGTGGACGGGATCGTATCCCTGCTCCTGGGAGCGGGCTTCGGAATACCCGCCTTCGAGATCCTCGTCGACGGAGCGGGAGGTTTTCCGTCCCTGCGCGCCCCGCGCGTGCTGTGGGTCGGCATCCGGGAACAGCTTGAATTGGTCGGGAAGTTGCACGAGAATATGGAGAATGTGCTTTCCGGCGCGGGCTTCCCGGGCGAGGGGAGGCCGTTCCATCCGCACATCACGGTCGGCCGCGTACGGGACAGGCTCCCCCCCGGGTGGGGGGAGGAATACGCCGGCGCCATGTCCGGGGGACCGTTCGGAACGGTCATGGTGAGCTCGTACCAGCTGTACGA
>DATBLU010000125.1:0-1577 GCA_036555205.1 Candidatus Deferrimicrobiaceae bacterium | reverse complement strand
TAGCGACGCTCCATGCCGGGATCATGTCGGGCACCTCGGCGGACGGCGCCGACATCGCCTTCGTCTCATTCATGCCCGTGCGCGGCAACATCTCCTGCCATGTCCGCAGTTGTTTCACGGTGCCGTTTCCCAGGGGCATTCGCGAGAGGGTCCTGCGGGTTTCGGCGGCAGGGGATCCAGGCAAGGAGGAGCTGTGCCGCCTCTCGATGGCTCTGGGGGATTTTTATGCCGCGGCGATCGAGAAGGCGCTTGCGTTCCTCGGGATCCGGGCGGAGGATGTGGCGGCCGTCGGCTGCCACGGCCAGACGGTCGGCCACTTCCCCGAAAAGCGGCGCGGCTTCCGCACGGAAACCGGGGCGACGATGCAGGTGGGAGAGCCCGCTTTCATCGCGCAGAGGACGGGGATCACCACGGTGTCCGACTTCCGGCCGGCGGACATGGCGGCGGGAGGCATGGGCGCGCCGCTCGTGCCTGCTTTCCACGGCATCCTCCTGCGCGGTCGCGGCTGTTTCTCATCCTTCCAGAACATGGGAGGGATAGGGAACGTCACGGTGGCGAGTCCGCAGGGAAAGGTCCTGGCCGCATTCGACACGGGGCCGGGGAACATGCTGATCGACGGGGCGGTCCGCCGGTTCTCGGCCGGACGCAAATCCATGGACAGGGACGGCGCGTGGGCGCTGCGTGGAAAGACGCATGAGAAGTTCCTCGCCCGCCTGGTCCGGGGCGACCGGTTCCTCTCGCTTCCGCCTCCGAAGAGCACCGGCCGGGAGCGGTACGGCAGGCAGCGACTTGACAAGATTATAGCCGCGGCGCGCAGCGAGGGGCTCTCCAGGGAGGACCTGGTCGCTACGCTCACCGCCTACGCCGCAGAGACGGTGCGGTTGGCGTTCGACCGCTTCGTCCTGCCGAAATGGCCCGTGAAGGAGATATTCCTGGGAGGCGGAGGGGGGAAGAATCCGGCCCTTGCCGCGTCGCTGGCGGCCAGGATGCCGGGGCTCAAGATCCGGTCGCCCGAAACGCTCGGGCTTCCCCCGCAGTACGTAGAGGCCGCGGCGTTCGCGTACCTCGCCTACCTTGCGCTTTCCCGCCAGCCCGGCAACGTCCCCGTCGCCACGGGCGGCCATCCTGCGGTTCTGGGCAAAATATCGCCCGGCCGCTCCCGCTAGCGGCTACAGCGCGGTCTCCTCGCCGGGACTCAGCACGACGACGCGGGTCCCCGGGGCGACCCGCTTCATTTCAGCGACGAATCTGTCCGCGTTGGGCTCGAGGATCGGGAATGTCCCGAAGTGCATCGGGATGACCGTTTTCGCCTGGAGCAGGGAAGCCGCTTTCGCAGCCTGGCGGTAATCCATGGTGAAGACCGATCCGATCGGCAGAAGCGCCGCGTCGATCGGGTAAAGCTCGCCGATTAGCGACATCCCGGCGAAGATGCCGGTGTCCCCGGAGTGATAGATCGTGGCGCCGGAAGGGGTCTTTATGACGTAGCCGACCGGAGCGCCCAGCGAGCAGGAATGCCTCGCTTCGGTCATCGTGAACGAGAAGCCGTCGAGGACGACGGTCCCGCCGACGTTCATGCC
>DATBLU010000186.1:0-6453 GCA_036555205.1 Candidatus Deferrimicrobiaceae bacterium | reverse complement strand
ATTCGCTCGAGTCGTGGGGCGATGCCGAGCCTAGAAAAGGGGTCGTGTCCCTGCTGCAGCCTTGTGCTCAGCCCTTGCACGATACGATGTCCGACGGCGACGCGCTCCTGGGGATCATCGGGAAGGCATCGGGACAAGGGGCGCAGGGAAGCTACAAGGACCTCCTCCTTGCGGCGTGGGGAAAAAGGCTCGGTGAAGCAGGGAGGAGCCGGCTCCTCAAGCAGGGGCACGTCGAGGAAACCCTTCCGCGAAGAACCATTTCCTTAAGCGGCAAGGGCGCCGCAGCCGCAATCAAGGCGGCCTCGACGCCGGAAGGCTCGGGAGCGGCCGTCCTCATCCTTGCCCCGTCCCTTCGGACCTTCGACGGACGGAGCCGTCACTTGACGCTTTTATCCGAGATCCCGGACCCGCTGACCACCATCACCTACGATCCCTGGATTTCCGTTTCCGAGGAGGATGCGAAGCGCGCCGGCATCGCAGACGGGGACGAGGTATCCGTCGCATCCTCCGGATGGAAGGCGTCGCTCCCCGTGAAGGTGCAGCCCGGGCTTCCCGGCGGTATCTTCGTCGCCCATCGCGACGCGCTTCCCTCCCCTCCGGTCGGGACGGACAAGAGGACGGGCGGGCCGGTGGATTACATTTTCGGGGTCCTGGTCGAAAAGACCGGGAAGAGGGTCGAGGTCCCCATCCTCTCCGGCTCCTTCTCACAGCACGGACGGGGCCTCGTTCCCGATCCGGCCCACCTGGAGGAGCAGCGCCACCATAAGAAATGGACCCTCTACCCGGAGCACGAGCACAAGGACCATCGGTGGGCGATGGCGATCGACATGGAATTGTGCAACGGCTGCTCCGCCTGCGTGGCCGCCTGCCACGTCGAGAACAACGTGCCCGCCGCGGGCAGGAAGGACCACCTGCGCGGCCGGGAGATGTCGTGGCTCCGGATCGAGCCGTACTATGAAAAGGGAGAGGTCGAGTTCCTTCCCATGCTCTGCCAGCACTGCGACAACGCCCCCTGCGAGCCGGTCTGCCCGGTCTTCGCCGCCTATCACAATCCGGAAGGGCTGAACGTCCAGGTCTATGCCCGGTGCGTGGGAACCAGGTACTGCTCCAACAACTGCCCCTACAAGGTGCGCCGGTTCAACTGGAGGCAGCACGATTGGCCGGACCCGCAGGAGAGCATGCTCAATCCCGACGTGCACGCGCGGGAAGTGGGGGTGATGGAGAAGTGCACCTTCTGCATCCAGCGGATCCGGGCCGCCAAGGACAAGGCTAAGGACGAGTCGCGCAAGGTCCGGGACGGGGAGTTCACCACGGCGTGCGCGCAGAGCTGCCCCACCGGGGCCATAACCTTCGGCGATATCATGGACAAGGAATCGAAGGTCTACAAGCTGGCCCATTCCGGCCGCGCCTACCGGGTGTTCGAGACTCTCGGGACCGAACCGTCCGTCCATTATCTGCGCGGGATGAAATTCCGTCATGGAAAGTAAGGCGATGGCGGCGGCCGAAAAATACGCGCGGGCCGACGAGGGGATTCTCAAGGCGATGGACAAGCCGGGCCGCGCCTACCTCGCGGGCCTCGGCCTCACGGCGTCCCTGGCGGTAATCGGGGGCCTCCTTTGGGCCTACCAGATCAAGAACGGACTCGGGGTCGCCGGGTATACCCATCCCATAAGCTGGGCCATATACATTACCAACTTCGTCTTCTGGGTGGGAATCGCCCATTCCGGCACGCTGATCTCGGCGGTCCTCTTCCTGTTCCAGGCCCGGTACCGGACGAGCTTCAACCGGCCGGCGGAAGCGATGACCGTCTTCGCGCTCATGGTCGCGGGGCTGTTCCCCCTGATCCACCTGGGGCGGTCATGGGTGTTCTATTACCTCATCCCCTATCCGACCCAGCGGGAGATCTGGGTAAATTTCCGATCTCCCCTGATATGGGACGTCTTCGCGGTGGGCACCTACTTCACCGTCAGCGCCGTATTCTTCTATGTCGGGATGATCCCCGACCTGGCCATCGCCAGGAGGTGCCGCGACGGCATCCGGAAGAAGATCTACTCGGTCCTGTCTCTTGGCTGGAACGGGACGCAAAGGGAATGGAAGCACTACAACATGCTCTATCTCTTCCTGGCCTCGTTCGCCACCCCGCTGGTGGCCTCGGTGCATTCGGTCGTCTCGTGGGACTTCGCCATGAGCCTCCTTCCGGGCTGGCACACCACGATCTTCGCCCCGTATTTCGTGGCGGGCGCGATCTTCTCGGGCACGGCGATGGTCATCACGCTCGTCGTCCCCATGCGGAAAGCCCTGAACCTTTACGACTACATCACCGACGACCATTTCGAGAGCATCGCGAAGATCCTGCTCCTCACGTCCCTCATCGTCTCCTACGCCTACATCATCGAATTCGGGCTCGCCTGGTACGGAGGGAACGTTTTCGAGACGGAACTGTTCCGCTACCGCGCGCTCGGGCACTACAAGATCTTCTTCTGGATCATGATCGCCTGCAATTCCGTCATTCCCCTGACGCTCCTCGCGAAGAAGCTCAGGCGCAATATACCGTTCCTGCTCATCGTCTCCCTCTTTGTGAACGTGGGAATGTGGCTGGAGCGGTTCGTCATCATAGTCTCCTCCCTGGCCAGGGACTACGATCCCTACGCGTGGAACGCCCTCATCTACCGCCCGACCTTTGTCGAGGCGGGCATCACCCTGGGGGCCTTCGGGATGTTCTTCATGCTCTACCTCATTTTCCTGAAGACGCTGCCCGTGCTCTCCATTTCCGAAATCAAGGAACACATGTGATGGATACGCCGATGTTCTTCGAGGAAAAGGAGGAGTTCCTGGAGGCTCTCCGGCGCATGGTCCGGGAGGGAGTGCCGAAGGAGAGGATACGCACGATAACTCCGTTCGCCGTCCCCGAGGTGGACGAGGTCCTGCCGCGGCCCCGTTCCAGGGTGCGGCTCTTCGCCCTCATCGGCGCGGGAACAGGCACGGCGACCGGGTTCGCCTTCACAATTCTTACCTCCCTCGAATGGGGCATCATCGTAGGAGGGAAGCCGGTCGTGTCCCTTCCGCCGTTCCTCATAATCGCATTCGCCCTCACGATCCTTTTCGGTTCCCTGTCCACGTTCCTGGGGTTCCTCCTCCTGTCGCGGCTTCCGAGCATCCGCAGCATCCGGGCAAAGCAGGTATACGGCAATCGATTCGTGATCCTAGTAGAGAAAGGAACGTAGGCGATGGACGGGCCGGCGGAACGGAAAAGCGCCATTATCGTCCCCCTCGTCGCCGCGGCGGCGGTGGTGACTCTTGTCGCCGTGGTCTCTCCCGCCGGAAGGGGAGGCCCGCTGCTCCTGGCGCTTCTTTTCTGGACCGCGGTCGTCGAGGGCTGCATCGCCGCCGCGGCGGCGGGCACCTTGGTGAACGCGCGGGGGCTCGGCTCCGTCGAGAGCGCGCTCACTTCGGTCCGCCCGCTACTCCTGCTGCTCGCGTTCCTCCTCCTGCTCCTGATCCCGTTCGTGGATTCCTACCCCTGGGCGCGCAACCCGGGGATCTGGCTTCGGAAGGATTTCTTCCTGGGACGCAACGTCGCGTTCCTGCTCCTTGCCTACGCGGCGGCGGGATGGTTCGCGGCGGCGCCGGCAGGGAACGAGGGGGCGAAGAACGTTCGGGCAGCGACGTACCTTTTCGTTTTCGTCGTTTCCCAAACGCTTGCCGCCTTCGACCTGGTCATGTCCATGGAGTATCCGTGGTACAGCACTCTCTTCGGCGGCTACTTCTTCATCGAGGCGCTCTACGCCGGATTTGCCGTCGCCGCGATCCTTTGCATCCTGGTCCACGGGAAGCCTCCCCGCGCGGAAGACCTTGAGACCCCTTCGTTCCTGTCCGATATCTCCGTACTTATGTTCGGCTTCAGCCTCATGTGGGCGGGGCTGTTCTTCGCCCAGTACCTTACCATCTGGTACGGGAACATCCCCGAGGAGGTCAGTTTCATCGCGAAGCGGGCGCTCGTGTCCCCCTATAGCGAGCTCGGCGTCCTGGTCCTCGTCCTGCTGTTCTTCTTCCCCTTTACTGTTCTCCTGCCCACCAGGGCCAAATCCAATCCGATTGTGGTGACCGCCGTCGCCCTCTCAATTCTCTCGGGGATCCTGATCGAGCGGTACGTATTCCTGGCGCCCGCGGTCCGCATGAATCCCGGCGTGCTGGCGATCGACTTCCTCTGCCTGCTCCTGCCCTTCGGCATCGCGGCCCGGCGTGGCGCACGACGGAGGACCTAGTCCAACATAACGGGACACGACCATCATGAAAATGACTCGCGACTTTTTCGAAAATCTCCTGAACATATGCCCCGAGGGGGTCGTCGGGAACGACCTCGAAGGAAACGTCTTCCTTTTCAATCCAAGCGCGGAGCGCATCCTCGGATTTTCCCGGGACGAGGTTGTCGGGAAGATAAAGGTGTCGGCTTTTTACCCGAAGGGGGGCGCCAGGGAGGTCAAGGAATTCCTTTACTCCGAGGAATTCGGAGGGCGCGGGCGCCTGGTCGGATTCGAAACGGACCTCGTGCGCAAGGACGGCAGGAAATTCCCCTCGAGCCTTTCCTGCGTGGTCCTGACGGATGGAGGGAGGGAAACCGGCATAGTAGGGTTCTTCTCCGATATTTCCGCGCGGAAGGCGGCCGAACGGGAGTCCCTGGAGTCCGAGAAGCGGTTTCGCAGCATCGTGGAGACGGCCGGCGATGCGATCCTGAGCATCGACGAGAACCACGGCATAATGATGGCGAACCGCGCGGCCGAGGAGATGCTCGAATTCGATCATGGCGCCCTGAACGGCATCAACCTGCGGCGGCTTATCCCGCCCAAGTACGGCGACAGCTGGGAGCAGATCGAGCGCTACGCCGCCGCCGGGGGGACGCCGGGCCCGAAAAGATCGGTGGAGCTTACGCTGCTGTCCAGGACGGGCAAGGAGATCGCGGTCCAGATCTCGATGGCGGAAAAGTCGGGGGGGGGAAAAAAGTCCGTCACCGCCATAGTGCGGGACGTTTCCGCGCAAAGAGCCATGGAAGAGGAACTTCGGCTCCTCTCCATCACCGACACGCTCACCCAGCTTTACAACCGCCGCCATTTCCACTCCCTCGCCGACAAGGAGCTGGACCGGGCGCGTCGAAACAAGCTTGTCTTCTCCCTGCTCCTTATCGATATCGACAACTTCAAGAAGTACAACGACACCTACGGGCACACCGAGGGAGACCGGGTGCTGAAGGCCATGGGAGAGGTGATGCGGAAGAACTTCCGCACGATGGACTCTGCTTTCAGGATGGGCGGCGAGGAGTTCATCGTCCTCCTGCCGGAGGCGAACGCCCCGGGAGGCATGGTGGCCGCGGAGCGGTTACGCGCCCGGTTCGCGGGCATCGAATTCCGTCCCGTGCCCGGCGGGGATCGGGTGAAGATGACCGTGTCGATCGGGGTCTCCGCGTTTCACGAAGGAGACACCGTCGAGGACATGGTCCGGTTCGCCGACCTCGCGATGTACGCGGCCAAGAACGGGGGGCGCAACCGCTGCGTCAACTACGAGGACCTCCGGGGGCCGCATGCCGATGGCGTCGGTGCGAGCGGCTTTCCGGGGTGATACTCTTCCTGCGGAATACCTGAAAAACAAAAGGAGAACCGCATCCCCGAACCGGGGTAGTCGGTTCCCTCATCTTCTTCAAGCGAGGTCTTATCGATGTGCAGGATGATCGGATTCGCATCCGCGGAGCCGCTGGATCTGGCCCCTTTCCTGGCGGCTCTCTCGGAATTTTCAAGAAGCGGGAACCTGGTGGACCGGTGGGAGCGAAGGCCCGGCGGGAACCATCCGGACGGGTGGGGGATCGCCTACCGCGCGCAGGGGGAGATCCGGCTGCTGCGAAGCGGCACGCCCGCAAACGCAGATCCGGCCCTCCGCGAGGTTAGTGCGGCCTCCGACCGATTCATCGGGCATGTCCGATATGCCTCCGACACGACCACGGTGAACGCATCGAACGCGCACCCTTTCCTGGTCGGCGGCACGGCCCTGGCCCATAACGGGACATTCCGCGGGGAGATCGGCGAGGAAGCGCGCAGGCGCAACGTCAGCGACACGCTGGTGTTCCTGGAGCGGCTGTCGGCTCTATGGGAGGAAAAGACGATCGCCCGGCTCGGAGAGGCCCTGGCGACGATCCTTTGCGACGCCGGGCAGGTGGGAGATTATTCCGCCGCCAACCTGCTTGTCGCATCCGGGGAGGCGCTTTTCGCGCTGCGGCACTGGCGCAGGAACGAGGACTACTACACTCTATTCCTCAAGGAAACGTCCGGGCTGGCCGTCGCGGCGAGCCAGCGGCTGGACGACGGTCCCGGATGGCGGCCGTTCCGCAACGGCGAGCTGGTGGAGCTTCGCCCGCAGGCCTGCCGTTCCGCGATCATCTTCGCGGCCGCCTGACCCCATGGCGGA
>DATBLU010000155.1:0-3401 GCA_036555205.1 Candidatus Deferrimicrobiaceae bacterium | reverse complement strand
AAGTTTTTTTATGTACCCTGGATTAAAAGTTTTAAGAACGTCCCTTTACTTTTTGGGGAAGTGGGAGAGGACGAAGGACATCTCGGCGGCTTTCGTCTTAAGTTCTCCGGCGAACTTCCGCTCGAGGATCTCGTCGAAGATGCGCTTGAAATCCGGGCCCGGGGGGTAGCCCAGGTCGACCAGGTCCTTCCCCGTAACCATGGAGCGCACGTTTTTGAGCTGCGTGAAGTAGAGGGAAATATATCTTTTGATATCGGGGTGTTTCGATTTTGCCATCATGTAAAGGATGACTTCATTGGGCATCTGGCTCAGGCAGTCGTAGATGAGCTTGCGCGAGATGGCCCGGCTGGTCAGCAGCCTGGTGATCAGTTCGTCCGCCTCGAACTTCGCGATCCGCACCCACTCCCTGGCGCGTCGCCCGACCCCCAGCTCGGCGGCGAAATCCTTGCCTTCCGCGGGGGTCAAGGGGTCCAGCAGCGCGAGGAACAGGACCCCCCATTTCTCGGCCTTCTCGTCCAGGAAAAGGAGCGAGAACCACACCAGGATCTCGGCGGTTTCCTCCAGGAGGGCCATCTGCCTGCGGTCCAGCGTGATCTTGGGGTGGACCGACGGGCCGATGTTGAACTCCGAGAGGCGCCGCAGGATGGCCGTCGGGTCCTCTTCCTTGAGGATCAGCTCCAGCTCCCCGAAGAGCCTGGGCTTCGGCAGCCTGCCGATCAGGTCGAGCCGAACCGCGTTTCGTATGAGGTTCAGCGTGTGCCGGCCTATGATGAACCCGAACCGCCGCTCGAAGCGGGAGGCGCGCAGGATGCGCGAAGGATCCTCGACGAACGACAGCGAGTGAAGTACGCGCAGGACCCGCTCCTTGATGTCGCGCTGCGCGCCGTAGAAGTCGATCAGCTCGCCGAAGACCGGCGCGTTCAGGCGCACCGCCAGCGTGTTGATCGTGAAATCCCGCCGGTACAGGTCCTGCTTTATGCTGCTGTACTCGACCGTGGGGAGCGCCGCCGGCTCGAGGTAATACTCGACGCGCGCGGTCGCCACGTCGACCTTGAAGCCGTCGGGGAAGACGAGCACCGCCGTGCCGAACTTGTGGTGCGGCCGGACCCGGCAGGGATTCTCCCGGGCGAACGCCTCCGCGAACTCGATCCCGTCCCCCTCTATCACGATGTCCACGTCGAGGTTGTCGATCCGCATCACCAGGTCCCGCACGAATCCGCCGACGACGTACGCGGACATCCCCAGCCCTTCGGCCACGGCGCCCGCCGACCGGAGGAGATCGACCACCCGGGATGGAAGCCGCTCCTTCATGAGGTTGGCCACGTTCTTCGTGCGCGAGAGGAATCCGCCCGCGGGGATGTCCTCCCCGGAATCGGGGGGCCGGACGTCCCGGACGTCGTGCAGGAAGCGCAGGAGCCCCGTCCTCGTTATGATTCCCGCCACCTGCCCGTCCGACACGACGGGAACAAGCCGCTGGTTCTTCTTAAGTATGATCTCCTGCACGCGTTCGATCCCCTCACCGGGCTCGACCGCATCGAAATCGGTGTTCGTGTACTCGCTCACCTTTTCGGTCCCAAGTCCGTGAAAAAGAGCCTTTTCCACGACTTGCCGGGTGATAATGCCGAATACGCCCCCTCTTTCGCCGCCCCCCTCCTCCCCCCGCAGTACGGGAACGGCGTTGATGTTGAACCGGGTGAGCATCTGGTGGACTTCGGCGATCGTGCTGTCGGCCAGGGCGCTGCGGGCCGGGGTCGCCATGAGGTCCGCCGCGGTGCGCCGCGGGATCACCTTCTCCGAGAGGACCTTGAATATCTTCTCCCGCACCTGGAAGGTGGTCGCCTCCTTTATGTTGGCAGAGGCGGCGTAGGAGTGCCCTCCGCCGCCGAACTCCCTCATCACCGCCCCGACGTCCACCTCGGGCTTGCGGCTTCGGCCGATGATCACGACCCGGTCCCCCATCTGGCAGATGGCGAACAGGACGTTTACCGCCTCCATGTCGCGCAGCTTGTGGACCAGGACCGCGAGGTCGCCGACGTACTCCTCCCTCCGCGCCTCGGCGATCACCACCTCCACGCCGTGTATGGTGTAGGACTTCGACCCCTGGATGAGGTCGTACAGCAGCGATATCTGCTCGGAGGTCAGGTCCTTGGCGAGGATGTCCGAAACGGCGCCCAGGTTCGCCCCGCAGGACAACAGGTGCGCCGCCGCCAGGTAGTCGGAAACGGTCGTGGAGGGGAAGATGAGCGAGCCGGTGTCCTCGTAGATCCCGAGCATCATGACTGTGGCCTCGTCCGGCGTGACGGGAATCGCTCGTTCCTTGAGGATCTCGACGAGGATCGTCGTCGTGGACCCCGCCTGGCGGATCACCTCGACGCTTCCGTGGAGGTCCGCCTCCTCTTCCGGATGGTGGTCGTATATGTGCAGGTCCACGCCCGGCCGCTTCACGACGTCGCGGAAGACCCCGATCCGCGCGGAGTTGCGGATATCCACCAGGATCACCCTGGTGACCTCGGAAAGGTCTATCTCCCTCGCCTTGCGCACCTCCAGGGCGTAGAAGGCCGACTGGATGAGGAACCCCTTGACCGTCTCCTCCTGCGACCCCGGCAGGACGATCACCGCCCCCGGGTACAGCTTCCGCGCCGCCACCATCGAGGCGATGGTGTCGAAGTCGGCGTTTATGTGCGTCGTGATGACTTCCATTTGATCTAAGTATGCGGAATTATGAAAGGGTCGTCAAAGGAACCGGGATTCAGGCCGGCGATCGGAATCGACAAAAAAAAGGGCAGGAGCGCAACCGCCCCTGCCCTTTTCGTCACACCCTGTGTTCCCGGCTCACCCGCTCGCGCTCGCCCATCCATGGGCTCGCTGCGCGGGCCGCCTCGGCTCCCTGCCGGCGCCCTCCTTGGCGCCTTTCTCACTCCCCGGTGAATTCGTGCGATCCCGCCTTTGCCTTGAACAGGGCTTTCAGGAACTCCCGATTGAGCCTGGCGATGAACTTGACGTCGATCCCCTTGGGGCATACGGCCTGGCATTCGTAATGGTTCGTGCAGTTGCCGAACCCGCACTCCTGCATCGCCCGGACCATGTTGGCGACGCGCGCGGGGGCCTCGACCTGCCCCTGCGGAAGGGCGGCGAGCTGTGCGACCTTGGCGCCCGCGAACAGCATCGCGGCCCCGTTCGGGCAGGCGGCCACGCACGCACCGCACCCGATGCACTCTGCGGCGTCCATCGAGTAGTCGGCGTCCGCCTTGGAGATGGGGGTCGAGTTGCCGTCCGGCACCCCGCCTGTATGCGCCGAAATGTAGCCCCCCGCCTGGATGAGCTTGTCGAGGGATCCCCGGTCCACCATCAGGTCCTTAAGGATCGGGAAGGCCCGGGCCCGCCACGGCTCGATGTATATC
>DATBLU010000135.1:0-5251 GCA_036555205.1 Candidatus Deferrimicrobiaceae bacterium | reverse complement strand
GCCGGAGGCCAGCCGCGCCGCAAAGGGGCGGGCCATCGTGAACCTGCTCTCGCTGTCGCCCGGGGAGTCGACTCCGACCGTGCTCCCGGTCAAGGAGTTCGTGGAAGGGAAGTTCGTCGTTACGGCGACGGCCCATGGGGTCATCAAGAAGACGGAGCTCATGGAATACTCCCGGCCTCGCGCGGGAGGCATCATCGCGATGGGCCTTAACGAGGGGGACCAGCTGATCGCCACGGCGATCACTTCCGGGCAGGACGAGATCTTCCTGTCCACCCGGCACGGGATGTCGATCCGGTTCCACGAGGGGGATGTCCGCCCCATGGGACGGGCCGCCGTGGGCGTCCGTGGGATCGACCTGGGGGAGGGGGACGCGGTCGTCGGCATGGAGATCCTCAGGCCCCAGGGTACGCTCCTTACGGCCACCGAGAACGGGTTCGGCAAGCGGACCGCGATCGAGGAATACCGGATCCAGACCCGGGGAGGGAAGGGGGTAATAACCCTCAAGGTCACGGAAAAGACCGGCGCGATCGTCGGGGTGGCGCAGGTGTCGGAGGGCGACGACGTCATGCTGATAACCGACTCCGGCAAGATAATCCGGATGGCCGTGGACGAGATACGCATCATCGGACGGAACACCCAGGGGGTCCGCCTCATAGGCCTTCAGGAAAACGAGCGCGTCGCTTCGCTCGCCCGCCTGGCGGAAAAAGAGGAGTAGGCCGACGCGCTCGATGCCGCTCCCTCTTAATGGCGGGAGGCACGCAGCGGTCCGCGCGGCGCTCCTGATCGGCCTGGCGGCGCTCGTCTTCCCGGCCTGCTCGGACCCGGCGCGCGAGCGTTTCGAGGCGGCGGAGAAGGCGCTCCTGGAACAGAAGATGGACGCTGCGCTCATGGGGTATCGTTCGATCCCAAGGGATTTCCCCCAGTCAAGGTACGCCCCCACCGCGCTGTTGCGGCAGGGGGAGCTGTTCGGCTCGTTCTACCGGAACTACCCGGCGGCGCTCGAGGCCTACGGGTCCCTCGTCTTCAACTATCCCAGGGACGCCGAGGCGCCGCGCGCCCTGCTTCGCAGCGGGGAGATCCACCTGCTGCACTTCCTGGATTACGCGACCGCCGCGGAGGACCTCGAGTCGATCCGGCGGAAGTTTCCCAGGTTCGCGGAGACGGACGCCGTGCTTCTCCTGCTTGCCAAGGCCTACGGCGGGTTGGACGACCCGTCCCGGCAGACCGCCGCGCTTTCCGAGCTGATAGGAAAGTTCCCCGACTCCCCCCGGGCCTCCGAGGGGCGGTGGATGCTCGCGTACGTTTACCTAGCACAGGGGAAATTCTTCGAAGCCGAGCGGGAATTCAGCAAGATCCTGTATCTTGTGTCCGACCGCAAGGAGATTGCCCGCGCCCGCTGGGGGATGGCGCAGGCGCTCGAGGGGATGGGGCAGTCGGGCGCCGCGCTGGAGCAGTACGAGGCGGTCCGCAACGACTGGGAGGACCCGGCGCACGTGTCCGAGAAGATCGACCGGTTGAAAAAAAGGATGAAGGGGCGGTAGCCGGCGCGCAGGCGGGCAAGGCGGGGAAGGGGAGCGTAAATGGCGCAGGAAATGGAAACGCGGATTGCCGTGGTGGGAGGAGGGGCGTGGGGGACCGCGTTCGCCGCGATGCTTTCCGAGCGGCACCGCGACGTCTCCCTTTGGGTGCGCGAACCGGAAGTGTGCGCCGACATCAGGGAACGGCGCGAGAACCGGGTCTTCCTGCCCGGCATCCCGGTCCCCCCCGGGGTAAGGCCGACGACGAACCTCGCCGAGGCGGTTTCGAACAGGGGGATAGTGGCAGTCGCGGTCCCCTCCCACCACTTGCGCGCGGTCGCGAAGGATGCGGCGAAGCATCTTTTGCCGGGCGCCTTCGTCGTATCGCTCGCCAAGGGTGTCGAGAACGGCACGCTTCGCCGGATGAGCGAAGTCCTCGCGGAGGAGCTGCCCGGGCATTCCGGCGCGATTGCCGCGCTCTCGGGGCCGACCTTCGCGAGCGAGGTCGCGGAGCGGAAGCCGACCGGCGCCACGGTTGCGGCGGCGGACGAAAAAGTGGCGGCCGTCCTTCAGGCCGCCTTCTCCGGGAAGCGGTTCCGGGTCTACGCCGAGACCGACGTGGTCGGCATCGAGATGGGCGGCGCGCTGAAAAACGTCATGGCCATCGCCGCAGGCATGTCCGACGGCCTGGGGTTCGGGCACAACGCGCGATCCCTCCTCATCGCGCGCGGCCTCGCCGAGATCTCGCGCCTGGGCGTCTGCCTCGGGGCAAGCCCGGGGACGTTCGCGGGGCTGTCGGGGCTGGGCGACCTCGTTCTGACCTGCACGGGGGATTTATCCCGGAACCGGACGGTCGGGATGCGCGTCGGAAAGGGAGAGGGCATCGGGGATATCCTGTCCGGGATGAGGACGGTGGCCGAGGGTGTGAACACCGCCCGCGCCGCGGTCGACCTTTCCCGCCGGACGGGGGTGCCGATGCCGATCTCCGAGCAGGTTTACCTGATCCTGCACGAGGGGAAGGACGCAAGGACCGCGGTGGACGAGCTTTTCGCCCGGGCCCTTCGCCCGGAGAGGGATTGAGGGCGGAAATGGAACAGGCTGCGCTGAAAAAAGAGATAAGGGAGCTTCTTGTCCGCCGGAAAGCGGTCATGCTTGCCCACAACTACCAGCGGGACGAGATCCAGGAGATTGCCGACATCACGGGGGACTCGCTTGGGTTGAGCCGGGAGGCGGCCGCCTCCGGAGCGGAGGTGATCGTCTTCTGCGGCGTCCACTTCATGGCGGAAAGCGCCGCCATCCTGTCGCCGGGAAAGACCGTCCTCCTGCCGCGAATGGATGCCGGCTGCCCGATGGCAGACATGATCACGGCGGACGACCTGCGCGAATGGCGCGCCGCCCACCCAGGCGCCGTCGTGGTGACATACGTCAACTCGTCGGCGGAGGTCAAGGCCCTCTCCGACGTCTGCTGCACCTCGGGCAACGCCGTCAACGTCGTCCGTTCGATCCCCGCGGGAAAAGATATCTTCATGGTGCCCGACAGGAACCTTGCGCATTTCGTGGCGAAGGTTTCCGGCCGGCGGCTTTCCTGGTGGGACGGATTCTGCCCCACCCACGAGCGGGTCACGGCGGCGGACGCCGTAAGGGCCAGGGAAGCGCACCCGGACGCCCTTCTCGTCGTTCACCCCGAGTGCCGCCCGGAGGTAGTGGCGATGGCCGATGCCGTCCTGTCCACCTCGGGGATGTACGGGTACTGCCGCAAGTCGGCGGCGAAGGAATTCATCGTGGGCACGGAAATGGGCATCCTGTACCGCCTTCGGAAGGAGAATCCCGGCAAGAAGTTCCACCTTGCCTCCCGCGCGCTCATCTGCCCCAACATGAAGCTCACCACGCTCGAGGACGTCCGCGACTCGCTTTCGACGCTGTCTCCCGTGGTCACGGTCCCGCGGGATATCCGCGAAAAGGCCAACGCGGCCCTGGAGGCGATGCTCCGCGTACCCCGCGACGCCGCCTGAACGGATAAGAGGGATGATTCCCGGCGCGCCCTCCATATCGTTCGAGCATCTGGCGCGCGCTCTCCGGACGCAAGGGAAGCCGTGCCTCCAGGTCCTTCGGGCCCCCGCCGGCATACGCTCATTTCTCGTCTCGACGCTGTTCGCGCGTCTCTCGCGACCGATCCTGTTCATTGCCCCCACCGTCGCGGAGGCGGAGGAAACGTTCCGGGAGGCATCGGCGTACCTCGGGGAGGAATCGTGCGTCATGTTCCCCTCCGTCGAGGTCGCTCCTTACGAGCAGATGCCCCCCTATGCGCCGGCGGTCCACGACCGGATGCGCGCGCTCCACCGGCTGGCGGAAGGCAAGCCGGTTGTCGTCGTTTCCCCCGTGGAGGCTGCGCTGGAGAAGACGCTTCCGCGGGCGGCGTATGCCGAGGCGGTGCGCCGTGTTTCGGCCGGGATGGAGATGGACGTCGCCCTGTTCTCCCGGCACCTCTCCGAAATCGGATACGCCCGCCTTCCCTCGACGGCCGACGCCGGAGACTTCTCCGTCCGGGGGGGGATCGTCGAGGTATTCAGCCCTGCCCACGCCTTCCCTGCCCGCCTGACCCTAGACGGGGACCGCATCGAGTCCCTGCGATGGTTCGACCCGAAGAGCCAGCGGACCCGAAGCGAAGGGGGCGTGCTGATTGTGCTCCCCTGCTCCCAGGTGATAACCCGGCCGGACTACCTGTCGGCGGCCGCTGCGGCGGGCGAGGCTTTCCGCGAGGCGCTCGGCCAGGGGATACGCTACCACGGCGTGGAGGCCGTCCTTCCCCTCCTCTACGGCCGGGCGGCCTCGCTGTTCGATCATCTTCCGGAAGGAGCGGTGATCGCCGCGGCCGACTCGGCCGTCTGCCTCTCCAGGGCGCGCAACGTATTCGCGGAGGCGGAGGAAAACTACCTGCTTGCCGGCCGGGAGGAGGGTCTGCCGGCTCCGGATGCGCTCTTCGTCCCCCCGGAGGAGCTCCTCGCCGGTTTGCAGGAGCTCCCGGTGTTGAGCTTCGACTCCGTCGAGGTATCGCCTTTCGGGAGAAAGGACGCGGTGCGCGGAGAGATCGACGCGCAGGGCAACGAGGATATACGGCGGAGCACGGTCACATCCGCAACGGAGGGACTCCTGTTTCCCCTTGCCGGAGAGGCGAAGGAATGGTGGAAACGGGGAGGCAGGTTCGTCGTGACGTCCCTGTCGCCGTCCCAGTCCGACAGGATGGAGGAGCTGCTCGGCAGGTACGCCATCCCCCTGACTTCCGGAGCGACGATGAAGGAAACGCTTTCGGGAGGCAAGGGGATTTCCCTCTGCTGTTCCGAGGTGACCCGGGGGTTCCGGTTCCCGGAGCTGGGCGTGGCGGTCGTCACCGAGGCGGAAGTCTTCGGGGAGAAGACCAGGGTGCGCAAGGGCCGCGGCGCCGCCGCCGTCCCCCCCGGGGAGTTCTCGCTCGCCGAGCTGCGCGTCAACGACCTGGCGGTCCACGTGGACCACGGCGTCGGCGTATACCGGGGGCTTCTGCGCCGCCGGGCTGCGGACGTGGAGGGCGATTTCCTCGTGCTGGAGTACGCCGGCGGCGACCGCCTCTTCGTGCCGGTGGACAAGATGTCGCGGGTCCAGCGCTACGTCGCTTCCGAAGACGACCGGCCGCGGCTGGCGAAGCTCGGAGGGACCGCATGGCAGCGGGCCAAGCAGCGGGTGCGCGACTCGCTGCT
>DATBLU010000109.1:0-6327 GCA_036555205.1 Candidatus Deferrimicrobiaceae bacterium | reverse complement strand
GTGCAGGCCGTCGGACCAGCGCCGCCCCGGCATCAGCCGCCCGGTGAACTCGTCGACGATGACGACTTCGCCGTCCTTCACCATGTAGTCCACGTCCCTCTTGAACAGCACGTGGGCCTTCAGGGCCTGGTTCACGTGGTGCAGGATCTCTATGTTGCGCGGATCGTACAGGTTCTCGACGCCGAGCAGGCGCTCGATCTTCGGGATCCCGCTGTCCTCGGTCAGGAGGACGCTCCTCGCCTTCTCGTCCACCTTGTAGTCCGCGTCCTTCTTCATGTACCCGATCAGCGAGTTGACGCGGACGTACTTGTCGGTGGCCTCCTCCGCCGGGCCGGAGATGATGAGCGGCGTGCGGGCCTCGTCGATCAGGATCGAGTCCACCTCGTCCACGATCGAGTAGTGCAGCTCCCTCTGGACCATGTCCTCCAGTCGGAACTTCATGTTGTCGCGGAGGTAGTCGAATCCGTACTCGTTGTTCGTCCCGTAGGTGATGTCGCAGTTGTAGGAGGCTTTTCTTTCCGCGTCGTCCATCCCGTGGACGATCACCCCGACCGACAGGCCGAGGAACCTGTAGATGGCCCCCATCCAGTCGGCGTCGCGGCGGGCCAGGTAGTCGTTGACGGTCACGAGGTGAACCCCGCGGCCCGTGAGCGCGTTCAGGACTATCGGGAGGGTCGCCACGAGCGTCTTCCCCTCGCCGGTCCGCATCTCGGCGATCCTCCCCTCGTGCAGGACCACGCCGCCCACCAGCTGCACATCGAAGTGGCGCATCGCCAGCACGCGCCTGGATACCTCCCGGACCGTGGCGAAGACCTCGGGAATCAGCGCGTCGAGCGGCTCTCCGTTTGCGATCCGCTGCTTGAAATCCGCCGACCGCGCCGCCAGCCGGTCGTCGGGCAGCGCCATCGTCTGCTGCTCCAGCTCGTTTATGCGGCGGACCAGGGGGGCTACACGTTCCAGCACGCGCTCGTTCTGCGTGCCGAACATCTTCTTGAGGATGCCTGTCAACATCGGGTTTTTATCCTTGCCTTCGATCCTGTACCCATTTTATGCCAAAAAAAAGGCCCCTGCGGGGCGTCTCCCCCCGGGGCGCGCCGATCCTTGCGCGTATGAATCCCTTTCGCCCTAATTCAGAAAGCGGGACGGATTCACCGCGAGGCCGTTCACGTGCACTTCGTAGTGGAGATGAGGACCGGTCGTCCGGCCCGTGTCTCCCACCGTGCCTACAGGATCGCCTTTCTGAACGATATCGCCCACCGCGGCCAGGCGCTCCTGCAGATGCGCGTATAACGTCCTGTAGCCGAAGCCGTGCTCGAGGACGACCACGTTTCCGAAAAGCGACTCGTAGCCGCTTCTGACGACCTTCCCCGCAGCGGCGGCGCACACCCGGACCCCCGACCCGGCGATTATATCCAGCCCGTGATGGAACACGGGGGTGCCGGTGAAAGGAGAGGTCCGGACCCCGAATCCCGACGACAGCATCCCCCGCACCGGCCAGAGCGCGGGTATGCTCTCCAGCACGATCCGGCGGTTGTCCAGCTCCTCGCGCAGGACTTCGAGGTACCTGACGTCCACCATGACGTCCTTCTTGAGCTGGTCGAACCGAAGGTCGAGGAAGCGATCGAGGCGGGTCGCCGCGGTTTCCTGTGTCTCGACACCCCCCATGCCGGCCTGCCGATCGATCTTTCCGGCGGCGCCGGGACGCGCCGGAACGTCGAAGCGCGCCAGCGACCTCACGCGGGCGTCGATGGCCCGCAGACGCTCCACTTCCGTTTCAAGGCTCTCGAACTTCGAGTGCAGGTTGTACAAGGTCAGGTTCTGCTCGCTGACGCGCTGGCGCAGAGCCCGCAAGTCCCTTAACTTCGAAAGGTTCTCCCTGTAATCATACAGAAAATGCGTGGCCGCGAAGAACAGGAGGGCGAGCGTCGCCGCCGCCGCCATCATGCCCGTGCGCCCCACGAGAAATTCCCTCGTGCGCTCGCCGTAACCGATTCGAAGCGAGAACATGTGCCGCTCGCGCACCTATCCCCCTGGCCTTACCTGGCTAGAAAAGCAGGTGGTACCCTAGCACGGAACCCGGGACGGTGTCAATGTGATGAAAACTAAGAAAAATCGGATAGTTGGGCGCTATTATCCGGCCGCCCTTTTCTTCGGCTTCTTGTCCGTCCCGCGGTTCCTGGCAACTACGGGGTCCACTATTTCGCCGCAATTCAGGCACCTCCACGCATAGAACAGGTCGAGCATGTCCTGAAATCGCTCATACACCATAACTCCGTTGCACCGGGGGCACCTGACCGGCCTGCTGGTGTTTATCATGCTCACCCCCTCCTTCCGCTTCTACGATGCCCGGCGCAAAGCGGGGTTTCGTTGCAATTAGTCGGCCGCAGCGTAAATTTATCTGTTAAAATGCCATCGGCTGAAAAGAGAAAGGTTACTGAGATGGGAAAGAAGCGCCTCGGCGAACTGCTCGTTGAGACCGGCCTCGTGTCGGAGGAAAACCTCACGCGCGCTCTCACCGAGCAGCGGTCCAAGCGGGGGAAGCTGGGGGAGGTGTTCGTCGCCCTCGGGATGGCCACCGAGGAGGAGATCGCCCAGGCGCTCTCCATCCAGCTCGGAATTCCCTACATAGAACTGAAGCAGACTCCCGTCGAGCCCCACGCCATCGAGCTTATTACCGAAAAGGTCGCCCGGAAGCACCTGATCCTTCCCATATCGGTCGAACAGAAGGACCTCCATCTGGCCATGGCGGATCCCTTGAGTTTCGAGGCGTTCGAGGACGTGCGGTTCGCCTCCGGGTACACGATCAAGCCCGTCATCGCCACCCGCAGCGACATCTTATGGGGGATAGACCAGCATTATCATCTTGGTTCGTCCCTTAACACCATCGTCAAGGACATCGCGGAGGAGCGCTCCGTCGAAGTCGTCCAGGACCGGAAAGAGGGCGAGCGGGGGGACACGGAGGACCTGCGGAAAAAGAGCGAGGCGGCCCCGATCATCAGGATGGTGAACCTGATCGTGGCCGAGGCGGTGGAAAACGGCGCGTCCGACATCCACGTCGAGCCTACCAAGACCAACCTGCAGATCCGGAACCGCGTCGACGGGCTCCTGCGGAAATCGCTGGAGCTTCCGAAATGGGTGCAGGGAGCGGTCATCTCGCGGATAAAGATCATGGCCAAGATGGACATAGCGGAGAAGCGCCTGCCGCAGGACGGGCGGATAGGCGTACGGGTGGGATCGAAGGCCCTCGACCTGCGGGTGTCGACTATTCCGGCCTCCTTCGGCGAGAAGGTGGTGATCAGGATTCTCGACTCCGCGAACTCCCAGATCCCCCTTGAGGCCATGGGAATGGCTCCGGGGGAACTGAGCCAGATGGACGTGCTGATACGCCGGCCTCAGGGGATCCTGCTCGTCACCGGGCCGACCGGCTCTGGAAAGACGACCACGCTCTACGGCATACTGAACCGGATAAAGAGCGTGGACCGGAATATCACGACGATCGAGGACCCGATCGAGTACGAGATCGGCGGCATCAACCAGGTGGCGGTCCAGGACAAGATCGGGATGACCTTCGCCTCGACGCTCAGGGCGATGCTCCGCCAGGACCCCGACGTCATCATGCTCGGCGAGATGCGCGACCTCGAGACGGTCACCATCGCCATGCAGGCGGCCCTGACCGGCCACCTCGTCTTTTCTACCATCCACACCAACAGCGCCGCCGCCACGATCACGCGGCTGAGGAACCTGGGGGCCGCGCCCTACCTCGTCGCCTCTACGATCAACTGCATCCTGGCCCAGCGGCTGGTGCGGGTCATCTGCACGAAGTGCCGCGTCAGGCACGACCCGTCGGAGCAGGATCTCGCCAGGATCGGAATCAAGAAGAAAAAGGGGGAGTTCAACTTCTTTCGCGGGGAAGGATGCCCGTCATGCAGCGGGACGGGGTATCGAGGCCGGATCGGCGTCTTCGAGATCCTTCCATTCACCCAGCAGATACGCGACCTCGTGGTTTCCAACGCTTCGGAAACCGACATCCGGCAGCAGGCCATAGCGTCGGGGATGGTCACGCTTGCGCGTTCCGCGCTGGACAAGGTAAGAACGGGGATCACGACCCTCGAGGAGATGTACCGGGTCGTGGAGACCGAGGAGGATTTCGGGACGACCTGCCCCGAGTGCACCCATGCCCTGGGGCCCGGATTCGTCCTTTGCCCCGGTTGCGGCCACACCCTTCAGTCCACCTGCCCGGCGTGCCGGAAGTCGGTGTCCCCGGAGTGGAAGTTCTGCCCGTACTGCCGGCACGACTTCCTGAAATCGGTCTCCGGCCGCTCGTTCGCGTAAGTCCTAGGCGATAAGCTTCTCCAGCCTGGACTTCTGCTTTTCGAGCTTCTTCTGCCCTTCCTCTATGGCCACTATCAGATCCTTCTTCGCGTCGTGGGCCAGGTCCTTCCCCTTGTCGAGGATGTCGTCCGCCCTGTCCCCAACCGCGTCGACCATATCGGAAACCGCTTCGGCGAATTCGCCGACGATGCCTTCCGCACCGCGCTTTGCCCTTTTCGCGTAACGGGCGATGTCCTTGCGGGTTTCCTTCCCGGCCTGCGGCGCCAGCAGGAGAGCGACGCCGGCGCCCAGGAGCGCACCCGCCGTCAACAGGAGAGTGCCCGTGACAACGCCGTTTTCCCTGTGTTCCATATCGCACCTCCCCGATGTCAGACCGTTGGATGCCGTTACAGGATTACCTGATCCAACTGCATTTTACCGCGAATCCGGACGCGTAGGAACGGGCATCGAGCGGAGCCCGCAACTCCTCTGAAACAATGGGGATATTTTTTATTGAACGAAGTGGCAGGCGGTGAGGCGGCCGGGGGATGACTCTATCAGCAGCGGGCATACCTCCTCGCATATTTTCTGCGCCATGAAGCATCGAGTGTGGAAACGGCAGCCCGGGGGAGGGGCGAGCGGGCTCGGAATCTCGCCTCGCAGGACGATTTCCTCGCGCGGCGTCCCGCCCAGCATCGGGACGGCGGCGAGAAGGCTGCGCGTGTAAGGATGAAGCGGGCTTCGGAAGAGCTCTTCAGCCGGGGAGACCTCCATCAGCTTCCCCAGATACATCACCGCCACGGTGTCGCTCATGTGACGGATCACGCGCAGGTCGTGCGATACGAACAGGTAGGCCATCCCGTACTCTTCCTGTATGTCTTTAAGCAGGTTCAGTATCTGCGCCTGCACGGAGACGTCCAGCGCGGACACCGGCTCGTCGGCCACCACCAGCTTCGGCGACAGGGCGATGGCCCGCGCGATCCCTATCCGCTGGCGCTGGCCTCCGGAGAACTCGTGGGGGTACTTGTCGGCGGCGTCCGGCGACAGACCGACGCGCAGCAGAAGCCGCCCCGCCTTCTCCATGATCTCGCCCCGGTCCCCCATCCCGTGCACGAGCCACCCCTCGCCCACTATGTCGCGCACCTTCATGCGCGGGTTCAGCGAGGAATAAGGATCCTGGAACACTATCTGCATCATCCTCCTGGTGCGGCGCAGATCCTCGCCGGACAGGCGTGTGATGTCCCTTCCCTCGAACCGGATCCGGCCGGAGTCCGGCGAAATCAGCCGGAGCGCCACGCGTCCGAGAGTCGTCTTTCCGCAGCCCGACTCCCCCACAAGCCCTACCGTCTTCCCGCCGGGGACATCGAGCGACACGCCGTCTATCGCGTGCACGTTGAGCGACTCCCCGGAAAAAAACGAGCGCCTGACCGGAAAATATTTATAGACGTTCCGGAGCGACAGCAGCGCCCCGTTATCGGCGTTCATCCATCGTCCCCCGCGGCTTTCCGGGCCGCCTCCCTTTCCTTGCGTTCCATCCTCTGGAAATGGCACGCCGCGAAGTGATGCGGCGCGTATTCCTCCAGCGGCGGGTCCACCCGGTCGCAGACCGCAAGATCGTCCATCGCCGCCTCTCCCGCGCGGAACCGCTCCAGGGCGTCCCGGCGGAACGGGCACCGGTCGGCGAATGGGCAGCCAGGCGGTATGGCGCCCAGGTCCGGCACCGTTCCGGGAATCGACGGGAGCCTCTTCTCCCCGACGCTTTTGCCGGGGAGAGACTGGAGCAGTCCCTGGGTGTAGGGATGGATCGGATCGGCGAACAGGTCCGGCGTTTTTGCGATCTCGACTATCCTTCCCAGGTACATGATCGCGACCCGATCGGCGAACTCGTGGACCACGCCCAGGTCGTGCGTGATGAGCAGGATGGCCATTTTCCTTTCCTGCTCGCGCATCTCCTTGAGGAGAGCGAGGATCTGCGCCTGAATGGTGACGTCCAGCGCGGTGGTTGGCTCGTCGGCG
>DATBLU010000094.1:0-8844 GCA_036555205.1 Candidatus Deferrimicrobiaceae bacterium | reverse complement strand
ATGAGGAGGAATCCGGCGTAGTTGGCGGAGAGCGTCTGCAGGGAGTAGAACCCCAGGATCAGCGAGATCCCGCCGACGATTCCCGGGAATACCGCGCCGGGGTTCGAGAGCTCGAAAAAGATGCCGTATATGCCTATCATCATGAGGATGTACGCGATGTTGGGGTCCGCGAGCGAGGACAGTATGCGGTGACGGATCCCCATCGGCGCCCTGGTCACCCTGATCCCCTTCGTGCGCAGGACGATCGCCGCCTCCCCTTTGCGGATCTCCTTCCCGTCCAGGCGGGCCAGCAGATCGTCGAGCGACGGTGCGACCATGTCGATGACCCGCTTCTCCAGGGCGTCCTTCTCGGTCAGCGAAGTGCTCTCCCGGACCGCGCTCTCCGCCCAGTCCGCGTTGCGCCCCTTCTTTTCCGCCAGGGAACGCGCATAGGCGGCCGCGTCGTTCTCCACCTTCTTCGCCATCGTGTTGTCCATCCCGCCGCCCCCGACGCTTACCGGGTGGGCCGCCCCGATGTTCGTGCCGGGCGCCATGGCGGCGACGTCCGACGCAAGCGTTATGAGCACGCCGGCGGAGGCGGAGCGGGCGCCCGACGGCGAGACGTAGACGACCACGGGAATGCGGGTCTTTATGATCTCCTGGACCATCTGCCTCATGGCGCTGTCCAGGCCGCCGGGGGTGTCCAGCTCCACGACGAGCAGCGCGGCTCCTGCTTCCTCCGCCTTCTCTATGACGGAAGACAGGTAATCGGCGGTGACGGGATTTATGGAGGCGGCGATCGTCGCCACCATGGCCTCGCGCGGCGCTTCGGCGCATGCCGCCGGCGAGGGAAACACGGCGGCGAAAAGGACGACCGCGAAGAAGATGCACTGCCGCGCGGACCGAATTGTCATCACGACCTCTTTCGATAGACGGCGAATTTAAGGTACTCGGTTTCCGGCACCCCCAGCAGGACGGGGTGGTCCGGCGGCTGCCCGCCGGCGGCAAGCTGCTGAAGGTCCACCCGCGCATCCGCGGCGGCCGCCTTGAGCGCCTCCCTCCATTTCGCCATATCGACCAGCTGGGTGCAAGAAGAGGTCGCGAGGATGCCGCCCGGCGCGAGCACCGAGAGCCCCAGCCGGTTGATGTCCCGGTACCCGCGCATCGCACCCTCGCGCCCCTCCCGGGACTTGGCGAAGGAGGGCGGGTCCAGTACAACGAGGTCGAACCGCCGCCCGGCCGCGGACAGCTCGCGCAGCTCCGCGAACAGGTCGGCCGGCGTCCCCTCCCATCGAGAGGCAAAGCCGTTGCGCGCGGCGTTTTCCCTCGCCGCTGCAACCGCGGGGCCCGATGAGTCGATCGCGAGGACGCTGTCGGCGCCTCCGGCCAGGGCGTAAAGGCCGAAGGCCCCGGTGGAGCAGAAACCGTCCAGCACCCGCTTCCCCCGGGAAAAGGCCCGGACGATCCGGCGGTTATCCCGCTGGTCGATGAAGAAGCCGGTCTTGGGCCCTGTTTCCATATCGACGCGGAACCGCAGGCCGTCCAGCTCGACTTCCTCGACAGGATCGCCTCCGCCGCGCAGCACCCCCTTGCTTTCGGCGAGCCCTTCCCGCTTCCTGCCGCCCCCCTCGGACCTTTCGTAGATAAGGCGGCACGGGAACCTCTCGGCGAGCGATTCGACGATCTCATCGCGGAGGCCTTCCATCCCCGCGGTCAGGACCTGGATGCAGATGGCCGACCCGTACCTGTCGACTACCAGGCCCGGGAGGAAATCTCCTTCGGAGAATACGAGCCTGAGCGCGTTCTCCCCGGCAAGGCCCGCCTCGGCGCGCCGCTCCCATGCCGCTTCCAGGCGTTCGAGGAGGAACGGCTTTCCCGGTCGCGCCTCGCCGCGGGAGACGAGCCTCAGGGCGATCCGGCTGGCGAGGTTCAGGGTCCCGGTCCCCAGGAACTCTCCGGCGCGGGAGAGAACCCGGACCCACGAGCCCGGCGGCAGCTCGAGAGGAATGTCGCGGAGGTCGTCGCCGAAGACCCACAAGTGGCCGAAGCGGAGCCGCTCTTCCCCCTTCCGGCTCACCCCCACTACCGGCAATGCGCGCATATCACCGCAGATGGAGGCGCTCCGCGAGAAGGTCGAAATCCGCGAACGCTTCCGGTTCCCTGGTCTGGTTGCGAAGGATGAATGCAGGGTGATAGGTGGGGAGCACCGGAATCCCGTCCAACTCCCGCCACTTCCCCCGCACCCGCGTAATCTTCTCGTTCGTGCCCAGCAGGTACTGCAGGGCGACGGCGCCCAGCGTGCAGATGACTTCGGGCCGGATCGCCCGGATCTGGCGCTTTAGGTACGGAAGGCAGGATGCCGCCTCGTCCGGAAGCGGGGCCCGGTTCCCGGGCGGACGGCACTTGACGATGTTCGCTATGTAGACGTCCTCGCGGCGCAAGCCCACGCGGGCGATCCACTGGTTGAGCCGCCTGCCGGCCGCCCCTACGAACGGCTCGCCCTGCCGGTCCTCTTCCTCGCCGGGCCCTTCGCCCACGAACATCAGTCGTGCATCAGGATTGCCTACTCCGAAGACGACGGTCCTGCGCCCGCCGCAAAGCGGGCAGCCGCGGCACGCCGACAGCTCGCTGCGGATGTCCTCCAGCGTCTCGGCCGCTTCATCCTTCTTCCCCGCGGAAACGGCCGGGCCGTCATCGGCGACGGAGCCTCCCGCGCGCGGCGGGATCGGCACGTAGTCGATCCCGATCTCCCGCAGGTACGCCGCGACCATTATCGGGGAGACGCGTCTCGTCATCGCCGGAAAAGCTTCCCATTCAAAGCCAGCCAGACTCCCACCGCTATCCCGTCCTTGGTGGCCAGCGGAAGCTCCCTGACCTCGCCGTCGGGGAAAAAGACGCGGACCTCGTTGTCGTCCGACTCGAACCCTATGTCGGTCCGCGAAACGTCGTTGGCCACGATGGCGTCCAGCTTCTTCTTGCGCATCTTTTCCCGCGCGTTGCGGGCCAGGTCTTCGGTCTCCGCCGCGAACCCGACCAGTATCCTTTTCCCCTTCTTCTTAGCCAGGCTCGCAAGGATGTCCACGGTCGGAGAAAGCTCCACGCGGTAATCGAACCCCTCCTTCTTGATCTTGGACGGCGCCGTCCTGCTCGCCCTGAAATCGGCCACCGCCGCGCACATCACGACGATCTCGGCGTCCTCCGCCGCGCGGGACACGGCCGAAAACATCTCTCCCGCGGTCCGGACGCGCACGGTTTTCAGGAAAAGGGGGTCGGGCAGGGCGGTCGGGCCGGACACGAGAGTCACTTCCGCCCCCAGCCGGCGCGCGGCCCGCGCCATCGCGTATCCCATCTTGCCCGACGCCCGGTTCGAGAGGAAGCGGACCGGGTCCAGGGGCTCCGCCGTCGGACCTGCGCTAACCACCACCCTCCTGCCGGCCATCGGCTTCTCCGACAGCAGGATCCGGGCCATTTCGAGGATCTTCTCCACGTCCGCCAGCCGCCCGGGCCCCACCGTGCCGCAGGCGAGCTCGCCCTCGTCCGGCTCCACGAAGTGGAATCCACGATCCTTCAATACCGAAATGTTTTCCCGCACCGCCGCGGAGGCGTACATCTGCGAGTTCATGGCCGGGGCGAGGAGCACCGGGGCCGCCGTCGCCATCACGACCGTCGAGAGCATGTCGTCCGCTATGCCGTTGCGTATCTTCCCGATGACGTTCGCGGTAGCGGGCGCGATCAGCATCAGGTGGGCGCGCTGGGCCAGCGATATGTGGCCGATCTCCGACTCGGAGATGAGGTTGAACAGGTCCGTCACCACCGGGTTCTTAGCCAACGTCTGCAGCGTAAGCGGAGTGATGAACTGGGCCCCGGACGCGGTGAGGATCGGGTGGACGTTCGCCGACTCCTTGCGGAGCTCCCGGACGATCTCGCACGCCTTGTAGGCGGCGATGCCCCCCGTCACTCCCAGGACCACCTCCTTGCCGGAGAAAATGCCCATCTACGCGCCCCCCGTGAAAAATGGATTGGACCGCTTCTCCCGTCCTACGGTCGTGGCCGGCCCGTGCCCCGGGAAAAGGACGGTGTCGCCGGGAAGAACGAAAATCTTCTCCCGCACCGCCCTGATCAGCGCGTCGTAGTCGCCGCCCGGCAGGTCGGTCCTGCCTATCGAGCCTTCGAAGATCAGGTCCCCGACGAACGCCATCTTCTCGCTGCCCATTATGTAGGATACACATCCGGGAGTATGCCCGGGAGTGTGCGCCACAAGGAACTCGAGGTCCGCGAATGCGACGCGGTCCCCCTCGCCGACGATGACGTCCGGCGGAGGCGTGTCCGGCACCCAGAGGCCGAACATCATCCCCTGGCGCCTGGCGGTCTTCATCCGATCGACGTCGTCCTTATGTATGTGGACCGGCGCGCCCGACGTTTTGCGCAGAAGACCTACCGCGCCGACGTGGTCGAAATGGCCGTGCGTGAGAAGGATCTTGTCCACCGAAAGCCCCAGCTTCCCTAGCTCGGCGAGGACGGCATCGCCGTCGTCTCCCGGGTCGACCACCGCCGCCTTGCGGGCGGAGACATGCTCGACGATGTAGCAGTTGACCGCGAGCGGTCCCACCTCCATGACGTGGACGCGGACCGCCTGCCCATCGCTCACAGGCCCTTGCTCCAGGAGGAAAAGAGTTCCATGTATTCGAAAGCGATGCCTTCGGCGTTTCGCCTGTCCTCCGCCTCGACGCACAGGTGGAAGTACGCCTCGTCCTGGCTGGGGTAGATGAGCGCCCAGTCCTCGCCGTGGAATATCTTAACGCCGTCGATGAACTGGCTGGGCTTCCCCTTGGCATGGTCCGATACGAGCCGCATCAGTGTGCCCTTGTGCTCCCAGGGGCAGGGAATCTTCTTCTGCACGAACGCCGTCGGGGGGATCTCCCGCAGGACGTCGGAAAGCGCGCGCTCCTCCCCCGCCAGTAGCTCCATCAGCTTGACGATCGCGAACATGCCGTCGAATGCCGGCTGGAACCGGGGGAAGACGTAGCCGCCGTTGCCGTCGCCGACGAATATCACCCCGTCCCGCGCGGCGGTTTCCACGAGCGAGCGCGGCAGGGTCCGGCTTCGCACCACGTCCATCCCGAACTTCGCGGCGATCTTTTCTATGTTGCGGGAGGCGGTCACCGGCACCCCTACCGATCCGTTGCGCCTCTTGCGGCAGATCAGCAGGCAGATGATCTGGAGCGCGGCCCAGTCGGAGAGGACGTCACCTTTTTCGTCGATCAGGAAGATCTTTTCCCCGCCGGTGTCCATCATCACCCCGAAGCCGGCGGACAGCGACCGCGCGATGGCGGAAAGGTGATGGAGGCTCCTGTCGAACTCCTCCTGGGTCCGCGTGATCTTCTCCGGGTCCAGCATGGCGTTGAGCGCCACCGTCTCGACCCCGAGCCTCCCCAGGATGCGCGGGAATATCAGGGCGGATGCTCCGTAGGAGTAGTCGATGACGATGTTGAATCCGCGCCCCCGGATCGTCTCCTCGTCGACGGATTTCAGGAAGCCGTCGACGTAGGTGTCGAATCCCCCCACCGGGAAGGATATCTGCCCCGTATCCTCTATTTCCGCGCGGACGAAATCCTCTCGGAAGAAAAGAGACTCGATGTTCTTCTCGAGTCCCATCGACAGGTCGAGGCCGGAATCGTCGAAGAACTTGAGGTCGATGAACTTGGCGTCGAAGGGGCTCTTCCGGGTATGGACCCCCCCGCGCTCGTCCCTGTGGCTGCGCGCGAGGAACCGCACCACCGGCAGCGGGGTCACCCCGTAATCGTGGACGTCGACGCCCACCGAAAGCATCCCGGTCATGATCGCCCTGTTGATCATGCGGGAGGCCTTGTGGCTGTCCCTGCTGGTTGAAAGCACCACCTTCCTGCCGAACGTCGCGGCGTATGCGGCGCCCAGCTTCGCCGCGAACTCCGGAGAGATCTCCAGGTTCGCCAGGCCGTAAATGCCGTAGGCGCCGAAAAGGGAACGCGCCCACTTCTCCCCCCATATGAGCGATGACGAGAGAACCGCGCCGTCCTCGACCACCTTGTGGGGCCAGACCTTCACGTTCGCCTTGACTACGGCCTCGGTCCCTATGCGGCAATGGTCGCTTATGACTGCCCGCTCGGCGAGGAACGCGCGCCCCTTTATCTCGCAGTCCGACCCGATGATGTTCTCGAGGAGCCGGGCGCCCTTGTGTATTATCGTGCGCGGCCATACTACGGAGGACTGGACGACGGCGCCGTCCTCCACCTTGCACCCGTCCCCGAGGACCGAGTTTTCGACGACGGCCCCTCCGGAAACGGAGCAGTTTTTCCCGATGACGACGTTTTTCAGCTCCGTGGTGTATTCGACGTGGGTATTCTCGCCGATCCAGACGTTGGCGCCGCCGGCCTTCTTCCCATCGAACTCGATGGCCGCCTTCCCCGCAAGGATATCCAGGTGCACGTTCAGGTACTCGGACAGGTTGCCGACGTCTTTCCAGTACCCCTCCGCTATGTACCCCAGGAGCCGGTCCTCCCGCGAAAGCATCGCGGGGAAGAGGTTCTTGCTGAAATCGAAGTTCTTCTTCTCCGGGATCAGGGAGAGCACTTCTGGCTCCAGGATGTAGATCCCTGTGTTTATCGTGTCGGAGAACACCTCGCCCCAGGACGGTTTCTCCAGGAAACGGACGATTCGGCCGTCCTCCTCCGTCATGACGATGCCGTACTGGAGGGGATTGGGCGACCTGGTGAGCACGATCGTGGCGGCGGCCTTTCGCTCGCTGTGGAACTCCAAGGCCTTGGACAGGTCGAAATCCGTGATGATGTCCGCGCTTATGACCAGGAACGTGCCGTTCAGCCGCTCCTCCGCCATCTTGACCGCCCCCGCGGTCCCGTAGTCGGCCTCGGCTCCGACGTAATTGATCCTCACCCCCCAGCGGGATCCGTCTCCGAAGTAGGATGTTATCTTCTCAGGGTAGAAATAGAGCAGGACTTCGAGGTCCGTGATCCCCTCCTTGGCGAGCAGGCGGATCACGTGCTCCATCATGGGACGGTTGGCCACGTATGCCATGGGCTTCGGCAGCTTTTCCGTCAGGGGCCGCAACCTGGTTCCGAATCCCCCGGCCATCACGACAGCCTTCATGATCGGCCTCCTTGCGAGGTTTTTCGGTTCACAGCAGGCGGAACAGCTTCGTCACCCCGAAATACCCGAACGACAGCGCGAAGAAGAAGAGGAATCCGGCGCAGACGCCAACGACCCCGCGGTAGACGCGGTCGGTGAACCGCCCGCGCCCGGCCGACACCGTCAGTCCGACGAACATGAACCAGGCGGCGTCGGCAAGGATGTGGCCGGCGAAAAAGAAGGCGACGCCGGCGAGGCCCTGGCTGCGGGACAGCGCCAGGTAACTGAGCCCTATCGTCGCCCACCAGAGCGACCAGTACGGGTTGGATACCGATGCGACGATGCCGTCGGCCACCGGACGCCAGAGGCTTCCCGCGCCTTCCTTCCGCGGCGTCGATGCATCGGCGGCGCCCGCGTCGAAGCGCAGGGATCGTACCTCGCGCGCCATCCCCGCCGCCATCCACAAAAGAGCGCCGGCGCCCGCCAGTGCGATGACGGTAGTCGCCGCATCCCCTTTCAGCCACTCCGCGAGCCCCAGCATAAGGAGCGCCAGGAGCCCTAGTTCCAGTATCCCGTGCCCGAGGACGAGCAGCGGCGCCGCGACGAAACCGCGGCGGGTGGTGTCGCGGATGGTCACCGCAAGCAGCGGCCCCGGCATCAGCGCCCCGGAGAGCGCAATGATGAAGGAAGACACGAAGATGGCGGCGGGATTCGCAAAATTCATATAGAATTTTATAGCATAAATAGGGGGAACACGCATGAAGCCGGACCCGCCCGTCCCCACCGTAGACGTGATCATAGAGGTCGAAGGCCTGATCGTGCTTATCAGGCGCAAGAACCCTCCGCCGGGATGGGCGATCCCCGGCGGATTCATGGACGCGGGGGAAAGGGCGCAGGACGCCGCCGTCCGCGAGGCGTTTGAGGAGACGGGGCTGCGCGTCACCCTGACGGGACTGCTTGGGGTGTATTCCGATCCCGCGCGCGACGCGCGCAGGCACACGATATCAACGGTTTACATAGGCAAAGCGGAAGGAACGCCTTCGGGGGCCGACGACGCCGCCGAGGCGCGGCTCTTCTCGGAGCGCGACCTCCCCTCGCCGCTCGCCTTCGACCACGCGCAGATCCTCGCCGACTACTTCCGGTTCAAGAGGACCGGCGAGCGGCCGCTGTAGCAGCGGCATCCGGCGCCGTTGCCTCGCAGGGACATGCGGTTCGGCTCCGCGGCTGCGCGCGCTCCAGCCGGAAGGCGCTGCGCCTCCGGCAGCTCCGTGCTCGCTCTCGCCTTCGGCTCCCCTGCATCAAGAATTACGTGCCAAGCGATACTTCCCCGCTCTTCGTTCATCTTCTGCGGTCCGCCAAGCAGGTTTGTCCCAGGATTGGTCTTTCTGAAACGGACGGTTCCGCCTCGGCGACCCGCTGCGCCGGACCTGCCATCGGCGTAGCGCGCCTTCCGTGTGCGCGCGCACAGCCGCGGCGCCTACCGTTGCGGGCAACGCTGCGGGGGAAGCCCCTCGGCGGCGCCTCCCCCGCGCAGACTACTTGAGCGCCTTGACGGCGGTCTCGATCCGGTCGATCCCCTTGACGATGTTTGCCATCGACGTTGCGTAGGAGAGCCGCTGGCATGCGTCCTCCCCGAATGCGACGCCCGGCACGGAAGCGACCTTGTGCTCCTCGAGCAGGTAGGCCGCGAGCTCGGTCGAATTGCCGATCTTCTTCCCGGAAGGGGTGCTTTTCCCGTACACC
>DATBLU010000112.1:0-2142 GCA_036555205.1 Candidatus Deferrimicrobiaceae bacterium | reverse complement strand
GAGCGACGGGGGCTCCGCGGGCTCTGGCCCTTCCTCGGCCCTGCCTTCATCGCCTCGGTCGCCTACATCGATCCCGGCAACTTTGCGACAAACATCGCGGGAGGGGCCAAGTTCGGTTACCTCCTCGCCTGGGTCGTCCTGGCCGCGAACCTCATGGCGATGCTCGTCCAGACGCTTTCGGCGAAGCTCGGTATCGCCACCCGCAAGAACCTTCCCGAGGTTTGCCGGGACCACTTGCCCCGATGGCTCTCGGTCGGACTCTGGCTCCAGGCCGAGGTCATCGCCATGTCGACCGACCTCGCCGAGGTTCTGGGGGCAGCGCTGGGACTCTACCTGCTCTTCGGGATTCCGCTCTTCCCCGCCGGGGTCCTGGCCGGGGCCGGCGCCTTCGCCATCCTGGGACTCCAGCGTTACGGGTTTCGCCATCTCGAGGCGGGAATCGCCGTTCTGGTCGCGGTGGTCGTCATCGCCTTCGCCCTGGAGATCGTCCTCGCCAAGCCTGATGTCGTGCAGGTCGTCCGGCACATGTTCGTGCCCGGATTCGCGGGCGCGGAATCGGTTTTGTTGGCGGCAGGCATCCTCGGGGCGACCGTAATGCCGCACGTCGTCTACCTCCACTCGGCGCTCACGCAGAGCCGCGTCCCTGGCCGGAGCGACGAAGAGAAGCGGAAGATTCAGCGCTTTGAGCGGATCGACGTCATCATCGCCATGACGATCGCCGGTCTCGTGAACCTGTCGATGCTGGCGATCGCTGCCGCCGTCTTTTGGGGGCTCGGGATCGAGTCGATCGAGGACGCCTTCGCGAGCTTCCAATCCGAGCTCGGCCAAGAGGCAGCGCTCCTCTTCGGCATCGCGCTCCTGGCATCGGGCTTTTCGTCCTCGTCGGTGGGGACGATGTCGGGTCAGGTCGTGATGCAGGGCTTCATCCAGCGCAGGATCCCGCTCTTCCTCAGGCGGGCGGTCACGCTCACGCCCGCGCTCGTCATCCTCGCGCTTGGACTCGACCCCAGCCGCTCGCTGGTCCTCAGTCAGGTCGTGCTGTCGTTCGGGATCCCGTTCGCTCTCGTCCCGCTCGTGATCTTCACCAGCCGGCGCGAGCTCATGGGTCCGCTTGTCAATACGCGCCGGACCACCGCAGTGGCGTGGTTGATCGCGACGCTGATCATCGCCCTCAACGCGTTTCTCCTCTACGAGACGTTCGTCGCCGGTTGATTATCGGGCCCCATGCCCCCTCATCTCCCCCAAGGCGGAATATGCACGGTTTCTCGTTCAGCTCGATCGGGAGACTGGAGTGAAGGTCCCAAGAGCGATTACGGAAGCACCAACGGTCACGCGGAGCAGGTCGTTCGAGCCGAGGGCCGACAAGAATGACGAAGGCCCCCGCACCTTCCGGCGCGGGGGCCTTCTCTCAAAACCCGGCGGCGACCTACTCTCCCACACGCTCTCGCATGCAGTACCATCAGCGCTGAGGGGCTTAACTTCCGTGTTCGGAATGGGAACGGGTGTTTCCCCCTCGCCAAAGCCGCCGGAAACCGTGCGCGACCACCGCGGACGGCGGTCGCCGATCTCCTTGAGCCGCCCTCGAACGCGGGACCGCTTAAGACAATTGAAGTGCCTGTCGCGGTCGCCTGAGCGACCGTAGCCGCAAAAACCTCTCGAGAAGAATTTGGTCAAGCCTCACGGGCGATTAGTACCGCTCGGCTGAACACGTTGCCGTGCTTGCACCTGCGGCCTATCAACGTGGTCGTCTACCACGGCCCTTCAGGCGGCTTGCGCCGCGGGACACCTAATCTCGGGGTGGGCTTCCCACTTAGATGCTTTCAGCGGTTATCCCATCCGCACATAGCTACCCTGCGCTGCGGCTGGCGCCACAACAGGTACACTAGCGGTGCGTCCAACCCGGTCCTCTCGTACTAAGGTTAGAACCCCTCAAGTGTCCTACGCCCACGACGGATACAGACCGAACTGTCTCACGACGTTCTAAACCCAGCTCGCGTACCGCTTTAATGGGCGAACAGCCCAACCCTTGGGACCTTCTCCAGCCCCAGGATGCGATGAGCCGACATCGAGGTGCCAAACCTCCCCGTCGATGTGAACTCTCGGGGGAGATAAGCCTGTTATCCCTGGCGTACCTTTTATCCG
>DATBLU010000033.1:0-2128 GCA_036555205.1 Candidatus Deferrimicrobiaceae bacterium | reverse complement strand
CGAGATCGGTTTTTTAAGGAAGTATACGAGAGCCCCGGCCAGGATGGCGAAGTTCACGGCCTGCTTGAGGATGTCCGCCCAGGGGATTCCTTCGCCGTGGCCGGCGGCCCCTTCGGACGCAGCGGCGACGGCGGCTGAGGCGAGGTACGCCAGGGCGAGAAACGGTCTCACTCGACCGGCCTCCCGAGCACCTTGCCGGCGATCTCGACTGAGAGGCGCGACACCTCGGCGTGCAGCGACTTCGCGGCATCGCTCTTTTCGGATGCGATCCGGGACTTCATATCCTCCACATGGCGGTTGCTTTCCTCGAGCACCGCCTCGACCCGCTTGCGCTCTAGGCGGCCGGCATCCTCCATCCTCCTGCGTTTGCCCGCGAGCGCCTCGACCGCGGCCTTGCGCAGCGACTCTTCGTATCGCGCCGTAAGGACTTCGGCCTCCGCCAGGATCGTCCTGGACTCCTCCACCGGCTTGACGGATCGGTTCTTGCGCTCCTGGAAAGTGGAGAGGATCGGCCTGACCATCGTCACCGACAGGATGGACACCAGGCCCACCACGAGGATCATCTGTAGAAGGGCGAGCTGGGTGATCCCGAGCGTCTCGAAAATTTTGCCAACAAGTTCCATGAATCCCGTTCCCCCCGGGGTTCCCAAACAGGCAAGCGGTCGGCTGGAATATCGTGAAACGGAAAATTGGTATCACGCTGAGGAACGGCGTGTCAAGCGGTTAATGGCGGCGCGGTAATATTCCGCGGGGCCATGAACAAGGAAAGGGCGCCCGGGTTGCCCCCCGGGCGCCCTCGTCGATGCTCGTCGCTCTCCCCGGTTCGGGAGGCTCCTTCGCGGAAGGCTTGAATCCGCGAGGTTACTTCTTCGGCGCCTCGGCAGGCGCGGCCGGAGCGGCCGGTGCCGCCTTGGCTGCGTTATCGGCCGGAGCGGCCGCAGGCGGTGCAGGCGGAGGAGGAGGCGGCTCCTCCTTCTTCGCGCAGGCGGAGAGGCCGATCGTCGCCGCGAGCAACAGCCCGAGGAACAGTGCCCAGTACTTACGCATTTCTTGTCACTCCTTTCCCCTCTAGGATTTATCCGTTACCGGATACAAGTTTGGGTTTCTTATGCGGCGAAATATAGCACAAGGAAAACGCGATGCAATCATTTTTTTTCCCTACCGGCCGCCGAACAGGACCTCGTAGAGCCGGGCGAATTCCCCCTCGGAAAAGTAGGCGACCTCGAAAATCCCCTTTTTCTGCGTGCCGCGGATCCGTACTTTCGTCCCTCCCCTCCGGGACAGCTTCTCCTCCAGGTCCTTGAGATGAGGATCGAGGCGGACAGGCTTCATCGCCGGCTTCCTTCTTCCCCCCTCCCGGCACAGCCGTTCCACCTCGCGCACGGAGAGCTCCTTGCGCAGGGCGGCGGCGAAAATGGCGGTCAGCCTCTCATGGGGCGCGGAAAGAAGCGCCCTTGCGTGGCCGGCCGACAGCCTTCCGTCCACGACGGCCTGCTTTACCTGCGCCGGCAGCTTGAGGAGCCGAAGGCTGTTGGCGACGGTGACCCGGTCCTTCCCCACCCTTTTGGCGATCTCCTCCTGCGCCATGGAGAAATCGTGCGCCAGGCGGTGATACCCTTCCGCGAGCTCTATCGCGTTCAGGTCCGCCCGCTGGACGTTTTCAACGATCGTCGCCTCCAGCGCCTCCCGGTCGGACATCTTCCTTATGACCGCCGGCACGCTCTCGACGCCGGCCGCCTGCGCCGCGCGGAGCCTTCGTTCCCCCGCGACCAGCTCGTACCCCTCGGGGGTCGGCCGGACGAGCACCGGCTGAAGGACACCCTTCTCCCGGACGGAATCGACGAGCTCGCGAAGATCATCCGGGGAGAATGTCCGCCGCGGCTGGAACGGGCTGGTCCGGATCTGTTCGACGGGTATCCTCTGGAACTCCGCTCCGCCCGCGACGGGGCCCGGCAGCAGGGCGGACAGCCCCCTCCCCAGAACTTTTTTCTTCAATGGATCGGGTTTTCGTTCCATCGGCTCACCATCTCTTTCGCAAGCTCCAGGTAGCTTTGCGCCCCGCGGGAGCTGACCGCGTACAAAATGGCCGGCTTACCGAAGGATGGAGATTCGGACAGGCGCACGTTTC
>DATBLU010000020.1:0-3083 GCA_036555205.1 Candidatus Deferrimicrobiaceae bacterium | reverse complement strand
TGCGTTCCTCGGAGACGAAATTCTGCGCGGAACACGCTGCGCAATGGAGCATCATGCGCGCCATTTTACCTTTTCCCGCGCCTGTTTGACAAAGAAGATTCCCGGCATATAAGATGGGGCGGTGCAGATAGAAAAGGGCATCGACAAGATCGTCAAGACCATCAGGATGATGATCCTTGACCAGCCCGGATTCCTCGGGAAGGTCGCCTCCGCGATCGGCGCCGCCGGCGGGAACATCGGCGACATCAGGCTGGTCGGCTTCGGGCTGGAATACAACACTCGCGACCTCACGGTATTCGTCGACGACGACGCCCACCTCCAGGCGGTGCTGGAGGAGGTGGGGAAAGTCGAAGGCGTTATAATCTCCGACATCATCGACCCCGTCCTCGAGCTGCACAAGGGCGGGAAAATAGCCGTCAAGGCGCGCATGGCGGTGGACAGCATTTCCGTCATGCGCAAGATATACACGCCCGGCGTGGCGAAGGTCTGCAAGCTCATCCAGCGCAAGCCGGACCTCGCCTACGATTACACCGTCATCGGGAACTCGGTTGCGATAGTCACCAACGGAACGGCGATCCTCGGCCTGGGGGACATCGGGGCCGTGCCCGGCATGCCGGTGATGGAAGGGAAAGCGGCCCTGTTCGACGCGCTCGTGGGGATCAACGGCTTTCCGATCCTCATCCAGTCGCTGGACACCGAGGAGATCATCCGGACGGTCGCATCCATAGCGCCGACGTTCGGAGCCATCAAGCTCGAGGACATCAAGGCGCCCGAGTGCTTCGAGATAGAGGACCGGCTGGACGCCATGCTCGATATACCGGTGCTGCACGACGACCAGCACGGAACCGCGGTGGTCGTGCTCGCGGCCCTTCTCAATGCGAGCAAGTACGTCGGCATGCAGGTGAAGAACGACACCGTCGGGATGGTGGGGCTGGGCGCCGCCGGGATGGGGATCTCCAAGCTGCTGATGGCCTACGGCGTCCGAAAGATGCTGGGGACGGACATCAATCCCACGGCGAAGGAGATCTTCGCAAAGGTCGGCGGGAAGCCGGTGACCCTGCCCCAGATCATGGAATCGTCCGACATAGTCATAGCCACCACGGGGGTCCCCGGGCTGATAAAGAAGGAGATGATCCGCAAGGGCCAGGTGATCCTGGCCCTTTCCAATCCGAAGCCCGAGATCTTCCCCGACGAGGCGCGCGCCGCCGGGGCATCATTCGCCGCCGACGGCAGGGGCGCGAACAACGCCCTGGCGTTCCCGGGCGTTTTCCGGGGCGCGCTGAACGCACGGGCGCGCAAGATCAACAACCGGATGAAGATCGCGGCCGCGAAGGCCATCAGCTCGTTCGCCGACACTGGCGAGCTGGTCCCCTCCATCCTTAACCTGGAAATGCACGCCAGGGTGGCCGAGGCGGTGGAGCGGGCGGCGTTCGAGTCGGGCGTCGCGCGCACCCGCGCCGAGGAAATCGAGGAAACCTAGGGCTTCTCCCGGCCCCGCCTGCGGATGACGACCGCCGCAGCAAGCAGAAGGACGACCGCCGCCAGCGCGATCAGGGCGATCATCGGGACCGGGATTCCCCCCTTCGCGGGTATGACTACGCGCGACACGGGTATCGATACCAGCAGAAGCTCGGGCGCGATGTCGGGCGTGGGGATCTCGTAGGCCAGCGCAACCTCTGCCGTAGCCGGCTTCCGGTCGCCGAACGGGAATACGTGCGTGATCTCCCGCGTCTCCTTCGGCCTGATCCGGCTGTCCTTCAGAACCTCGCGCGCGGAAGTGAAGATAAGCTCCGCCTTCTCCAACGGCTTCCCGGTTCCGTCTCCAAGCACGCGCTCGAAAACCTCCTCCTTGCGCCCCAGGACCGTACCGGAGGCGTCGAAGAGCAGCGACGAAAGGCGCAGCCTGTGGGTCGGCATCCCCGACGGCGTCATGTGCCCGACCAGATCGTTCTTAAGCTGCACGTTCACCCGCGCTTCCCTGCCGGACACCTTGAGGGAGGCCCGCAAGGAGATCGCCTTGGCCATCCGCTCCCTCGAGTGCCCTCCCGCCATGGAGTGGTCCAGCGGCCCCTTCCCCCTCCCACCGGGATCGATGAACCGCGCGTCGAAAAGCTGGGGGAGGTGGCAGAACTGGCAGTGCACCCCTTCCCCGCGGTAGAAGCTGTCGGCCCACTCGCTGTAGGTCGAAAGGACCTTCACACCGAACTCGTTCCGGAACTCGTGGCACCCCTCGCAGAACTCGGAGGTTATGTGCAGCCGGGAAAACTTCGTGACGTGGACGCTCTTCCCGGGCTCTCCGCCGCGCGGCCCGAACTTGAACGCGGGATTCGCCTTGAACCTCGGCATCGAGTCTTTACGGCCGACCGATTCCACGGAATGGCAGAAATCGCAGGTCACCCCCTCGAGGGCGAATACCCCGGCGCGAGGGTCGCCGGATGCCAGGAGGAACCTGACGGGGTTGTGGCACTGTTCGCAGCCGGCCGCCTTCTCGGGGCGGCTTCGACGGATCCGTTCGTACGGAAGCTGGAAGGCGGGACCGCTGAAGGAGCTTGCGTGCTTTGAAGAACGCCACGTACGGTAGATCTCGGGATGGCACTGCGCGCACGCGGTCGCCGGCTGGAACGAAGTCGGATCGCCGGCCGCGGCTGCGCCCCTTCCTCCCCCCCACGACGGCAACAGGAAAGCCGCAAGGATGAACAGGGCGATGGCGGCCGCATGGGATATGCGGTTCATCTGCGGTATTTTATCATGTAGTATCGGGGGGGTCGGGGAAAACACACAGGGGGGTTGATGGACGGATCCTGGATTCTGGGCGGGTCGCTCGTCCTGTTCGGCTACTTCCTGGGATCGGTTCCCTTCGGGATCCTGGTGGCGCGGCTGTTCGACCGGAACGTCAACCTGCGGGAAATCGGCTCCGGGAACATCGGCGCGACGAACGTGGCGCGCGCCGCGGGCAGATCGGCCGGAATCCTCACGCTCGCGCTGGATGTCGGGAAGGGCATCTTCGTCATGGTGCTCACCTACATGCTCGTAGGCGAAGAGTACCTGTGGCTCTCGCTTGTCGGCGGCGCCGTATTCCTCGG
>DATBLU010000014.1:0-3247 GCA_036555205.1 Candidatus Deferrimicrobiaceae bacterium | reverse complement strand
TGTTTCCGCAGGCGCACTTGACCGTGGACGCCACGTATTTCGGATGGAGGTTCTCCCTCATGTCTGCCCTTCTCCTCTCAACGGGTCACGAGTTCATCGACTCGAGGAAATCCTTGTTGGTCTTCGTCTTGGATATCTTGTCCAGCAGGAATTCCATGCTTTCCGCGGGCGACAGCGGGGAGAGGAATTTCCGCAGGATCCACACGCGCTGGAGGACCTGCTTCTCCAGCAGGAGCTCCTCCTTCCGGGTGCCGGACTTGTTGATGTCGATGGCCGGGAAGATCCGCTTCTCGGAAATCTTCCGGTCGAGCACGAGCTCCATGTTGCCCGTCCCCTTGAACTCCTCGAATATCACCTCGTCCATCCGGCTGCCGGTCTCGATGAGCGCCGTCGCGATGATGGTGAGCGACCCGCCCTCCTCGATGTTGCGCGCGGCACCGAAGAAGCGCTTCGGCTTCTGGAGCGCGTTCGCGTCGACGCCGCCGGAGAGGACCTTGCCCGAAGGCGGGACGACCGCGTTGTATGCCCGCGCCAGTCGGGTGATGCTGTCCAGGAGGATCACCACGTCCTTCTTGTGCTCCACGAGGCGCTTTGCCTTTTCAAGCACCATTTCGGCCACCTGTACGTGGCGCTGCGCGGGCTCGTCGAAGGTGGAGGAGATGACCTCGCCCTTGACGCTGCGCTGCATGTCGGTCACTTCCTCGGGCCGCTCGTCGATCAGCAGGACGATCAGGACGACTTCGGGGTGGTTCTTCGTCAGGCCGTTGGCGATGTTCTGAAGGATGATGGTCTTGCCGGCGCGGGGAGGCGACGTGATGAGCGCCCGCTGCCCCTTGCCGATCGGGGCGACCAGGTCGATGATCCGGGTCGAGAAGTTGTCGTGGACGTACTCCATCCTGAACTTCTCCTGCGGATACAGCGGCGTCAGGTTGTCGAATATGATCTTGTCCTTGCTGGTCTCCGGGTCCTCGGTGTTGATCTTCTCGACCTTGAGTAGCGCGAAGTAGCGCTCCTCGCCCTTGGGCGCACGGATCTGGCCGCTTATGGTGTCGCCTGTGCGCAGCCCGAACCTCCGGATCTGGGAAGGGGAGACGTAGATGTCGTCGGGGCCGGGGAGGTAGTTGGAATCGGGGGACCGCAGGAAGCCGTAGCCGTCGGGAAGCACTTCCAGCGTCCCTTCCCCGGAGACTATTACCTCCTGGTCGGTCTGGGCCTGCAGGATGGCGAATATCAGCTCCTGTTTCTTGAGCCCCGCCGCCCCGTCGACGTTGAGGCTCTTCGCGATATCGGTCAGTTCGCCGATCCGCATTCCTTTCAATTCTTTCAGGTTCATGCACGTTCTCCCGGATGAATGGGGGTTCTCGTCGATATGGAAAAAACCGAGGCGATTATCGGTTTGAAAAGCTCCGGGGAGGTACTCCCGTTGAAGGTACGATTCATTTTCCGCCGGACGGATTCAATATGTCAAGCGAAATCGGGCAGCGCGCCGCGCTAGTCCTTGTAGACCGACACGGCATTGCCGCCCTTCCGCATGGATTCGTGGACCATCGACTCCACGTGGGGGATGAGAATCCTTTCCGTGTCGCCGTCCTTGGGGAACGCCGCGATGCCGATCGCCAGCTTCAGAAAGACGTCGCCCTTCCCGATGGGAGAGGCGTTCATCGACTCGGCTATTTTCTCCGCCGTAACGCGGGATTCCGCCTTGGTCATTTCGGGCATGACGACGTAGATGTTCCCGCCGGAGCGCGCGACGTAATCCACGTCGCGAATTATGGCGCGGATTCTCGCGGCCGCCTCCGACAGCGAGTCGTCCGCCGAGACGTGCCCGTAGACTTCGTTCATCTCGCGGAGATTGCGGACCTTGATGAACATGAGGCTCACGGCGTGGCCGAATTTCTTGCCGCGCGTTAGCTCCCTGTGCAGCACCTCGTGGAAATACCTGAACGTGAACAGGCCGGTCACCTGGTCCACGGCCGGCACCCTGGATATCTTGCCGCGCAGGTTCCGCAGCGCGAGGAGCAGCGCCGCCAGCCGGGAGAATGCAAGAAGGTCCTGCCGTGTTTCCGGACCCAGAAGGTCCGGATTCCGCGAGTCCGCGACGAAAACCCCCAGCGTCTCCCCCTGGATTCGGCACGGGACCGCGTAGAGGGCGTTGTATTCATGCTCGAGACGGAACCCGGGATCCTTCGCGCGCGCGTCGCCGCCGGAAACCGCCACCTCTTCCTTGCTCGCCGCGGCGATCAGCGGGAGGCTCCTGCGGGCGTACAGATCCTTGATGAAGTGGCCGGAGAGGCCACGGTGCGCGAAAACGGAGAATCCCTTTCCGTCAGCCTCGAAGGCCACGACCGACGCCGAGAGCAGCGGGTAGTTCTCGATCAGGAGGTTCATGAGGTGGTTCGCCTGCTCCTCTTCCGAGTACCTCTTTTCCTGCCGGCCGAACATCTCGTTCTCGATGCGTATGCGGGTCTCTGGGTGGCTCATGGGTCTTCCAGTCCTGAAGGAGATGTAAAGGCATCGGGGAAATCCCACTTATAGATAAAACTAAGCTGCCTGCCGGTCAAGGACTTTTCGCGCCTGTAGGAGTGGAACCTCGGAGAGCACACCGTGCAAGGTCCTGCCGCTTCCACGCAGCCGCGCGACAGGCCCGCGTCCAGAAGCGCCTCTATCGCGAGCGACTGCAGGTCGGCGCGCCACTTGCCCGCCTCCTTCCCCCTCGCCAGGTGCCTGGGCCCGCCCGGACGCGGCAGGAGCGATTCCGCCACTTCCTCCCCCACCTCGTAGCAGCAGCCCCTTGCGGAAGGCCCCGCCGCCGCCATGAAACCGCCCGCCGCGCCGGAACCCGCCCTTGCGGCGATGCAGCGTACCGTTTCCTCTATGACGCCTGCCGCCATTCCCCGCCAGCCCGCGTGGACGGCGGCGCATATCCGCAACCCCGGGTGGGCCAGCAGGACCGGAACGCAGTCCGCTGTCCTGACGCCGACCCCCGTCCCGGGATCCGCAGTCCACAGGGCGTCCCCTTCGCGCCACTTTCTGCCCGGACCTTCCGCATCGGAATCTTCCATCTCCAGGGCGACCGCGGAGTGCACCTGTCGCAGCGTGCCCAGCCTGGAGGGCGGGACGGCGAAGACTTCCCGGAGCTGGTCCCGCAGCGCCCTTCCCGGGACCGGATCGACCCCGACGAACGCGTGGTAAAAGCCGGGCACCGCCCGCAGCAGCGGCGACTGCACGAAGTACGGGATCATCCCTG
>DATBLU010000007.1:0-8601 GCA_036555205.1 Candidatus Deferrimicrobiaceae bacterium | reverse complement strand
AAGTTCAACTTCGAGCATCCCCTGACCTCCCTGGTGTGGCTGACCTCGTTCATCTCCATCGCGATGACCTACCTCCTCTCGTACCTCCTGGTCCCCAGCCTCCAGGGCGATTCGACGCTCTGGTGGAAGCTCGGCACGATCATCACCTGCGGCACGATCGCCGGCGCCCTGATCCCGGAGCTCGTCAAGGTCTTCACCTCGACCAACTCGGGGCACGTGCGCGAGATCGTCACCGCCTCCCGCGAAGGGGGGGCGTCCCTTAACATCATCTCCGGGATCGTGGCGGGGTACTTCGCCGCATACTGGCTGGGGATCGCGATCATCGCCCTCATGGCGATCGCCTACTTCGTCAGCACGGCGGGACTGGGCACGATCATGGCGGCCCCCGCGATCTTCGCCTTCGGGCTGGTCGCCTTCGGATTCCTCGGGATGGGGCCGGTCACCATCGCGGTCGACTCCTACGGCCCGGTTACCGACAACGCCCAGTCGGTGTATGAGCTGTCCACAATCGAGACGCTGCCCAACATCTCCGAAGAGATAAAGAAGGATTTCGGCTTCACGCCCGACTTCGAGGAAGCCAAGGTGTACCTCGAGGAGAACGACGGAGCGGGCAACACCTTCAAGGCCACCGCGAAACCCGTGCTGATCGGAACGGCCGTGGTCGGCGCCACGACGCTCATCTTCGCCATCATCCAGTTGCTGGAGAAGATGTTCGGCGCCGCCGACGTCGCGGCCGGGCTGTCGATCCTGAACCCGGTCTTCCTGCTGGGCCTGATCACAGGCGGTGCGATGATCTTCTGGTTCTCGGGCGCGGCCACGCAGGCGGTCGCCACGGGCGCCTATCGCGCGGTGGAGTTCATCAAGCGCAACATCAAGCTGGAGGGCGGCGGCGAGAAGGCTTCCGTGTCCGACAGCAAGAAGGTCGTCGAGATCTGCACGCAGTACGCCCAGAAGGGGATGTTCAACATCTTTCTGGCGGTGTTTTTCGGTACGCTGGCGTTCGCCTGCGTCAACCACTACTTCTTCATCGGGTATCTCATCTCCATCGCGATCTTCGGCCTGTACCAGGCGATCTTCATGGCCAACGCGGGCGGCGCCTGGGACAACGCGAAGAAGCTCGTCGAGACCGAGCTCAACATGAAGGGCACGGATCTGCACGCCGCCACCGTCGTGGGCGACACCGTGGGCGATCCGTTCAAGGACACCTCGTCTGTCGCGATGAACCCGGTCATCAAGTTCACCACCCTGTTCGGCCTGCTGGCCGTGGAGCTTGCGATTACCATCACCGATAAGACGATCACCGCGGGTCTCGCGGCCGTTTTCTTCGCCGTCTCGATGTTCTTCGTGTGGCGATCCTTCTACGGGATGCGCATACCGATCGAAGAGGGCGCCGAGGCTGCGGTGGCGATCAAGGCCGAGGAGGCCAAGAGCTAGGCGTTCACAAGCGGCAAGTACCTGCGGGGCGCGGCCGGAGTGCCGCGCCCCGTTTTTGTTATTAAGTTCAGGGACGTTCTTAAACTTTTTAAGGTCAACACCCCCAATATTAAAAAGTTTAAGAACGTCCCCATATTTAGTTATTTTATGATCGTGATCGCTTCGGGGGACCGGACCACGATCTCCGGCCTTCCGTTGTAATCGGTTACCTCACCGCGCACCCTCACGGTCCTCCCCTTGTAGAACTTCTCCGGGTCCCCCGGGAAGCGCGCCATATCGCCGCCCCGTATCACAATGGTTACGTACTTCTTCCAGTTGGGATGGAAGTTCAAGTAGAGGACATTTTTCGTCCGGTGCGCGCGCACAAGCACCCCTTCCGTCACCACCTCGAGCCCGATGTGCCTGTGCGCCTCTTCCCAGGGAACGATCCCGGCGGCCGGCGGGGGAGCGGGAGCGTCCGCCACCGCATGGCGGCGCGGCGCTTCCGCGGCCAGGGGGAGGAATCCCGCCGCCCTTGCCGCCTTTTCGAATTCCATGTCCGTATATTCGGTTCGCCAGCGCAGGACTTTTCGCACGGTCTTCGCAAGTTCATTCCCGGTTACTCCGGTTTTCGCCATACCGCCGCAGACGATCGCGTACCTGTCTCCGGAAAGGGGCCTTAATTCCACGCCGGGAGTGCCTTGCTGCAGCATCCAGCGAACTTCCGCCATTCCCTTTTCCCGCCAGATACCCGCTTCTTCCCTGCGGGCCTCTCCTTCCGCCATGGAAAACTCGGCTTCCCGCGAAAAGCGGAACCTTCTGTTTACGCGCGCGTATCCCTTGCGCACCATCTCAAGGTTGACGAGCCTGCCGTCGGGTTCCGGGAGATAGACGTAGCGGAGCAGCCGTCCGTGGCGGTCGGCGTCCTCGTCTCCGGTTTCCATGCGGACGGTTTTCCCTTCGCACAGGGAGGAAAGGGCCGCCGCAGCCTCGTCGGCGAGATATTCCTTGGATCTTGAAGGGTGGGACCGTTCGGGGGCGTCTATGCCGATCAGGCGGACTGCGCGGGTCTCCTGGCCTGCCAGGACGTTCAGGGTGTCGCCGTCGACGACCTCCACTACCTTTCCCGTCTCGTATGCACGGATCGCGGCAGGGAAAAGAAGACCGGCCGCGAGCAATGCGACGAGCGGGACGATGAGCCGGGGAGTTACCCCATCCATTTATTTGAGAGCTTCGGGGTTGATCTCCACCTTGGCCTGCGAGCGGCGATAGGCGATGAAGGCTTCGATCATCTGGCTCTTTTTCTGCTCCGCCACGGCAGTGAGAACGGCGTCCTTCCTTGCAGCCCACTCGTTTGCGTCCGCGCGCTGCTCGTCGATGAACGCCACGGCCAGGAAACGCCCCGATGCTTCTACGCTCTTTCCGTACACGGGAGCGCTCTTCGAGAGGGAGAGCAGTATCTTCCGCAAGTCGCCCGTCTCGGGCAGGCTTTCGGGATAAGGGCCGGAAAGCGGCGGAAAGAAAGCGGTGGATGCGGCGGAGAACCCGGCCTTCTTCGCATTGCGTTCGAGCTCGGCGGCGGACTTCGAGGCCGACAGGATCCTGTCCAGTTCCGAGCGGGCGGACGCGCGCTTCTTCTCCCGCATGACCGCGGAGAGGACCTTTTCGCGCACTTCAGACAGCTCCGGGATGCGCGAATCTTCCTTGGCGGCCACCTGGAACAGGTAGTGGGTATCGCCCACCGTCTTGACCGGCCCGATCTCCTTTACCGGCAGCAGCAGCGCTTCCTGGACGACCGCCGGAGGGACCGCGTCACCCTTCGCGTCCCCGGACGTCCATCCGGTTTCGACCGGGGTTATGCCATATGCGGCGCAGGCCCCTTTCAGGTCCTTCCCCGCCATGGCCTTGGTATGCGCCTCGTATGCCTTGATGACCGCCAGGTCCTTGCCCTTCTCGTGCCGCAGCAGGGAGATCACCCGGTCCCTGGCCTGCGAAAGGGGGAGGGCTTCGGGGAATTTTATCCGGTTTATCCTGACGAGCAGGAACCCGCCGCCCGTGTCGATAGGTCCGACGACCGCGTCCACCGCCGCCGAGAAAACGGCGCCGACCATTTCCGGCTTCGCCTCGCTGCGCCGCAGCCAGGTCTCCCCGGATTTGATGCCGGAATGCTTTCTCGCAAGCCTTTCGAATTCCGCCTTGCCTTTTGCGGCCTCGGCCAGGATATCCGCCGCCTTCCTGCCGACCGTCTCCTTGTCTTTCCCGGCGTACGGGAGATAGATCTGCGACACGAGCCGTTGTTCTTCCGTCCTGAACTTGTCGGTGTTCCCCTCGTAGAACGTCCGTATCTCTTCTTCGGTCGCCGCGGCGTTCCGCGCGAAGTGCCCAGGGTCGAAGCGGGCCGCCAGCAGTTTCACGCGCGCCGGGACCCTGTAGCTCTCGCGTGCCTGCGCGTAGCCTGCGGATATTTCCGCTTCCGTCGGGGGCGGGACTCCAATTCTCTTTTCCGGGTCCGCCGTAACGACCAGCAGCCGCACTTTGCGGGCGGTCAGGTTGAAGAGGTCGCGTGCCTCGCTCTCGGGGACCCGGGCGTCGGCGGCGAACAGCCCTTCCATTTTTTTCAACGTGATCTCCTGGCGTTTCGTCGCCTCGAAAGCCGCCGTGGTGATGCGGTTGTACGAAAGCAGGCTCCGGTACCTTTCCTCGCTGAACCGGCCGTCAACCTGGAATGCCGGGTCGGATGCGATCTCCTGCCGGACCTCCGAGTCCGTGGCGCCAAGTCCCATATTCCTGGCCTCCGCTAGAAGGATCGAGCGCTGAATAAGGGTGTCGAGCGCCTGCTTGCGGAAATTGAGGGCCTTGGCCATTTCCGGAGTGAACGCGGCGCCGTATACGTCCCGGTAGCTCTTCTCCAGCCCGGAAGCCGCCTCGGCGAGCTCCGACATCGAGATGTTTTCCTCGCCGACCGTTGCGGCAACGTCCCTGCCCCGCTCGGAGTAGGTTCCGACCCCCCACCAGACGAACGTTATGGCGATGAAGCCCAGGATGATCTTGATGGCCCAAGAGCCGGCGTTCCGCCGGAGTACGTCGAGCATGGCGTGTCGTTTCTCCTGTGAGGGGGAGGAATGAAAAGCGAACATACCATGTTAATGCGTCCCGCGGGGTAAATTCAACGGATTTCGCCCTTTATCCCCAATCGATTGCAATGGCAGGGTCCGCTTGTTAATATACTGCGATATATTTCGAGCCCCTGGAACTCTCAAGACATTCGGAGGGACGGATGATTTTCGACAGGCTGCTCGGTTTGTTCTCCAACGACCTCGCCATCGACCTCGGGACGGCGACCACCCTCGTGTACGTAAAGGGAGAGGGGATCATCTGCTCGGAGCCGTCCGCGGTCGCGGTCCACAGGGACAGCCGGGGCGCCAAGAAGGTTCTGGCCGTAGGGATCGAGGCCAAGCGGATGATAGGGCGCACGCCGGGGAACATCGTGGCCATCCGCCCCATAAAGGACGGCGTGATAGCCGACTTCGAGGTGACCGAGGCGATGCTGCGCTACTTCATACGCAAGGCGCACAAGCACCGCACCCTGGTGCGCCCGCGAATAATCATCTGCGTCCCCTACGGCTGCACCGAGGTGGAGCGCCGGGCCGTGCGCGAGTCCGCGCAGAGCGCAGGGGCCCGGGAAGTGTACCTTATCGAGGAGCCGCTGGCCGCAGCCATCGGGGCGGGACTGCCGATCACCGAGCCTTCCGGGAACATGATAGTCGACATCGGCGGCGGCACCACCGAGGTGGCGGTGATATCCCTCGGGGGGATCGTCAAGAGCCAGTCGGTCCGGGTCGCGGGCGACAAGATGGACGAGGCGATCCTGCAATACGTGAAGCGGAAGTACAACCTGCTTATCGGCGAGCCCACCGCGGAGTACATAAAGGTGACCATAGGGAACGCCTTCCCCGGTTTTTCCGAGACCGCGGAGATCAAGGGGCTCGACATGGTGTCCGGGGTGCCCAAGGCGCTGACGCTGCAATCCGACGAGATCCGCGAAGCGCTTTCCGAGCCCGTCCGGATCATCGTGGACGCGGTGAAGGGCGTGTTCGAGGAGACGCCTCCGGAACTCGCCGGCGACATATACGATCGCGGAATCGTCCTGGCCGGGGGGGGCGCGCTTCTTCGCAACCTCGATTCGCTTCTGCGGGAGGAAACCGGGCTGCCGGTGACCGTCGCCGAGGACCCGCTGTCCTGCGTTGTGCTGGGATCGGGGAAGGCGCTGGACGAACTGGACCTGCTGCGCCAAGTGGCCCTCCACTGAGACGCCGGCCGGGTTCCCGGCGGATTGTGTTGTAAGATCGTTTTATGGGATCATTTTTCAGAAAGTGGTGGCGCCTGCTGACGGCGATCCTGCTTCTCTCCGTCGCAATACAGTTTTTCGTACGCCCCCCGCTGGCCCTTTCACGCGCCGATTCGGTTCACGCCGCCGGCTCCGTCGTGTTCCGCCCCGTCTATGCGACCGTCGATTACGCCCGCCGGGGGATCCACACGGTCTGGTCGCATTACATAGCGCTCGTGGAGGTGTCCCGCGAGAACGACAGGCTTCGGCGGGAGGTGGCGGCCCTCCGCGAGAAGATACACGAGAACAGGGACACCCTCCTCGAGAACAGGCGCCTCAGGGAATTGCTTCATTTCTCGGAGGCCGCCGAGAGGAAGACCATCGGCGCGCGCGTGGTCGGGCACGACGTCTCCCCATGGTTCCAGGCCGTATTCATAGATGCCGGCATCGAGGCGGGCGTGGAGCCCGGGATGGCTGTCGTGACCCCCGCCGGCGGAATAGGCCGGATACACAAGACATACAGCGGCCTCGCCGAGGTCCTGCTCCTCACCGACGGGCGCTTCGCCGCGGACGTGATCGTCGAGCGCAGCCGCGTACGCGCCATAGCGGAGGGGATGGGCGGCAACCTGTGCCGGCTCAAATACGTGTCCCCTACCCAGGACGTCGTGGCGGGCGACCGGATCCTCTTCTCCGGCTTCGACGGGAGCATGCCAAAGGGGATCCTGCTGGGGACCGTCGTGAGCGCGGACCGGCCGCGGGAGGGGTTGTTCCAGAAGATAAAGGTGCAGACCGCGGTGAACCTTCAGGCGGCGGAAGAGGTGCTGGTGGTGCTTTCCCGCCCCTCGATCCCCTTCCGGGCTGGCAAATTGTGAGGCAGTTCCTGGTTCTTCTCGCGGTGTCCTACTCCGGCGCCGCGGCAAGCGTATGGTGGCTTTCGGGCTTCTTCCCGTGGTTCCTCCTGCCTGACTTCCCGTTTCTGGCGATCGTCTTCGCGGGGCTCTTCATGGGCGGTCCTGTCGGCTTCCTGGCGGCTATCCCGCCGGCGCTGTTCCGGGAGCTCACCGTATCCGCCCCCCCGTGGACATTTTTCCTGTCGTCGATGTCGCTCTACTTCTTTTCCCGCGAGATCGGGCTTCGCATGTTCGTGCGCGCGGAATACTACATACTGACCATTGTCGTGGGCCTCCTGCTGACCGAGTCGCTGTCCATCGTGGGGCTGATGCTTGTCGCCGGAAGCCGCCCGTTCTCCCTGCTCTGGGGAGCTGAGGAGGCGGTGCGCATCGCCTGGACCGGGCTCCTGGCCGTTCCGCTGTACATGGACCTTTCCGGGCGGTGGCAACGGGTGAAGGAATGACGCAGCGCATCCGGAAACGCGAGCAGGACCCGATGATCGGCGCCCGCATACGCGGCGTGCTCTGGGTCGCGTTCGCCCTGTTCGGCCTCCTCCTCATCCGCCTCTACTGGCTCCAGGTGGTGCAGTACGACCGGTTCCAGGCGCTATCCGAAAACAACCGGCTGCGCATCAGGACCATTCGCGCGCCCCGCGGACAGATCATGGACATCAACTCCCGTCCGATCGCCGAGACGCAGGCCTCGTTCGACCTCGTCTGCACTCCCGTGGACGTCAAGGACCTGGAAGGAGAGATCCGCCTGCTGGAGGAGATCGTCGATATCGACAGGGAAGAGATACTCGAGAAGCTGCGGGACGCCAGGAAGTCCAACCCGTTCAGCGCGGTTACCGTGGCGCGGGATTTGAGCTTCGAGCAGGTGTCGGTCGTCGAGTTCAACCGGGAGGAGCTGTCGGGGTTCACCGTACAGGTCGAGGCCAAGCGCAGCTATCCGTTCGGGCCCGCCTTTGCGCACGTTCTGGGGTACGTGGGCGAGGCGAGCCCGGAGGAACTCGAGAATTCCGAAGACGATCTGCTAGCCATGGGCGACATAGTGGGGAAATACGGCATGGAGCGCCGCAAGGACGACGTCCTGCGGGGCATCAACGGGGGTCGCAGGGTGGAGGTTGACGCCGCCGGAAGGGACAAGCGGCTGGTCGAGGAGGTTCCTCCCCGGACCGGAGGAATAGTCTACACGACGCTGGACGCGGACCTTCAGAAGGCAGCCGAGGAGGCGATGAACGACCGGGCGGGTGCGGTCATCGCGATGGTCCCGAAGACGGGAGACATCCTTGCATTCTTCTCCGCCCCCGCATTCGACCCGAACGTCTTCTCGCGCGGCATACGGAAGAACGAATGGAAGACCCTGGCCGAAGACATCCGCAAGCCGATGCAGAACAAGGGACTTCAGGGTACTTACGCCCCCGGCTCCACGGTCAAGCCGTTCGTGGCGCTCGCCGCCCTCATGGAAGGCGTCCAGGACCCGAAGGCGGTCGTAAGGTGCCCCGGCTATCTCCAGATAGGGAACCGGAGGTTCCGGTGCTGGCGGGAGAAGGGGCACGGGACCGTGGACATGTACAAGGCGATCGTGCAATCGTGCGACGTTTATTTCTACACGATGGGTCTGAGGCTTGGTCCGGACCGGATAGCCAAGCTCGAGAAGGACGCGGGGCTCGGCACGATCACGGGGATCGACCTGCCGGGAGAGAGGAAGGGGCTCGTCCCCGACACGGAGTGGAAGCAGAAGGTGTCGAAGGAGCGATGGTACGATTCGGAGAGGGCCATACTGGGCATCGGCCAGGGGGCGGTCCACATCACTCCGCTCGAGATGCTGGCCGGCTATTCCACGATCGCGACGGGCGGAGAGGTCATGCGTCCGCGCCTCGTCAAGAAGATCGTGTCGATGGACGGCAAGGTGACCGAGAACCCCCCGCAGCTCCTGCGCAAGGCTTCGTGGAAGCCCGAAGAGGTGGC